>DNJM01000050.1:0-22253 GCA_003489085.1 Lachnospiraceae bacterium | reverse complement strand
ACTGCATATGTATGTACCTTATATGACCTTTCAGGAGGAGCCGGGAACAGAAGAGATTTTTTATCGGCAGGCATTCCGTTCATTTGATGAGCTGATGCCTTATGCGAAGGAACGGGGAATTCGCATTTGTCTGGAAAGCATGCCGGAGGCACCGGCAGAGGAGCAGTACAGAAAGTTCGATAGGATGTTTGAACGATATGACAGGGATTACATGGGAATCTGTCTGGATACCGGTCATGCACATATCATTCTGAATCAGGATGTGACTGCATTTGCAAAGCGGTATCAGGACCGTATTTTCAGTGTACATATCAATGACAATCTGGGCGGACCGAGGGTTCCGATCTTCAATCGGGAAGAGCTTACCTGGTGCGGAGATATGCATTTGATTCCGGGAGAAGGCGGCATTGACTGGAATGCTATGACTGATGTACTGGCGGATTCTTCTTATGAACTTCCACTGGTTCTGGAGTTGAGCTGCTACGATAAGGATGTGATGGGATTCCTGAAGAAAAGCTATGCTGCAGGCATACATTTAACGGAGCAGATACTGGCAAAGCGTGTATAGAACCACAGCTGGCAGAAAGTGGGTGAACAGACTATGAAAGAGAAACTTTATACAATACCGGTAAATGATGCGTTCCATGAGGACTGCGAGTGTCCTGTTTGCTCCATGTATCGTTCTATTGAGCAGGATGCGCTGAGGTTCACGATGTCAGGCTATATGGTAGAAGAACGCAGGGCGGAAAGCGACAAGGTAGGATTCTGTGAGAAGCATTTGCGGAGTCTGTATGCCGGAGAAGACCGTCTGGGGCTGGCCTGGATGGTGAAAACACACATGGATCATATCATTGAAGAGATCGAGGGACGGCAGTCGGAGACAGTCAAGGCAGCGTCATTTTTCAAAAAGAAGGCAGAGCCGAGCGGTCTTGCACAGTATATGGATTATCTGGGACACTCCTGCTACGTATGTGACAAGATCAATGCCATGTTTGAACGCTATCTGGTGACGATTTTTTATCTGTATAAGAAAGAAGTGGATTTCAGGAAGGTGTATGGGGAATCGAAAGGCTTCTGTACGGAGCATTACCGGATGTTGTATGAGATGGCACCGACGCAACTTGGCGGAGAACTGCTGCAGAGCTTTATTAAGGATACCAACCGTCTGTATCTGGAGAATATGAAGCGGGTACGGGATGATGTCAGCTGGTTTATCAGTAAATTCGATTACCGGTTTAAGGATGAGCCGTGGAAGAATGCCCAGGATTCTATTCCGCGCGCCATGATTAAGTTAAATGGTATTTTACCGCCGGAGAATAAGAAATAGCAGAGGGAGGTTTCGGATATGAACAGCAGCTTGATCAGAGAATTAAAACATGTAAAGCAGTGTCTGGTTGCGAAGGAGATGCGCGGACAGGACTGGGAGGAACGGCAGGCAATATTGGAAAAACTGGAGGAAGCAGTGACGTATCTGAATGATTGCGCTGAAAGAGGAATGGATTTTGATGATTAGAGGGCTTGTATTTGATATGGACGGTCTGATTTTCGATTCAGAAAAAGTCGTGCAGCGAACCTGGTATGATGTTGGAAAGCAGATCGGAATACCGGATATGGGAGATTACATTCTTCATACCCTCGGGTTCAACAAGGTAAAAGAGAAAGCATATTTCAGAGAGATTTTGGGAGAAGAGTTCCCATATGAATTGTTTGCCGAACGTACCAAAGAACGCTTTTACGAAATCGTTGACCAGGAGGGGATGTCTGTGAAGCCGGGAGCCAGAGAACTGATCCGTTATGGAAAAGAGCATGGACTGAAATTGGCCGTAGCTACTTCCTCCAGGGAAGGCTATGCTGTAAAGCTTTTTCAGGATGCGGGGATTTATGATTACTTTGACGGATTCGTATTTGGAAATATGGTGACACACAGTAAACCGGATCCGGAGATCTATCAGAAGGCGTGTGCGGCGATCAATCTTCCGGCAGAAGCATGTATGGCATTTGAGGATGCACCGGCCGGAGTCAGATCAGCATCTGCAGCGGGGCTTACGGTTGTGATGGTACCGGATCTGGTACAGCCTGAGGAGGATGTGAGAAATCTGGCATTTCAGGTATGCAGCTCCCTGACAGAAGCTATTCCTCTGGTGGAGCAATTGAGACAGGGTAAATAAACAGAAGGACAAGAAACAGCCGCAGCGGGAGTAGAGATGCCTGCTGCGGCTTGTCTGCTTCTGTAGGGAAAGGTATTCTTTTTTAGTTCTGATTCGCTTCCCAGCGCCCGCTTGCGCCGCATGGAAGCACAAGGCCATTTGAAGAAACCGGAAGGCCAATCTCTTCTGAACAGACATGACCATCCAGATCTCTCAGCTCAGTTGCCAGCATGTACGTCAGAACAGCCGGAGCAAGTCCGGTTGTATAGGAATTGATCAGGAAGAACAGCGGCTGTTCCGAGAGCAGTTGCCGACAAAGCTTCACCAGCGGATGAATCGCATCCTCAATCTTCCAGATCTCTCCTTTCGGGCCCCGGCCATAAGAAGGTGGGTCCATAATAATCGCATCATAGTGATTGCCGCGGCGTATTTCCCGTTCGACGAATTTGACACAGTCATCTACCAGCCAACGGATCGGTGCATCGGCAAGTCCGGAAGCAGCGGCATTTTCTTTTGCCCAGCCCACCATGCCTTTGGAGGCATCAACATGCGTCACCTGTGCACCGGCATTTGCAGCGGCCAGTGTGGCACCTCCGGTATAGGCGAACAGATTCAGCACCTTGATCGGGCGGCCGGACTGACGGATTTTATCGGAAAACCAGTCCCAGTTGGCAGCTTGTTCCGGAAAGAGGCCGGTATGCTTAAAGCTGAAGGGCTTCAAATGAAAAGTCAGTTCTTTATAGCTGATCTGCCATTGATCCGGAAGATCAAAGAATTCCCATTCACCTCCGCCCTTTTTGCTGCGGTGATAATGTCCGTTTAATTGTCTCCAGCGCCGGTCCGTCTTCGGCGTATCCCAGATGACCTGCGGGTCCGGACGAACCAGGATATAATTTCCCCAGCGTTCCAGTTTTTCTCCTTTAGAAGAATCAATTACTTCATAATCTTTCCATCCATCTGCTATCCACATAATATGATAATCCTCTCTTTATACGTCCTGCTTCTTATCTTCTCATACTTTGCCTTTTTTTTCAATGTAGATTGGCTTGATTTTTTCAGGACTTCCTGTTACACTTTTCATGTGATAATTATAGATAACGTCAATGTATATATAAGAAAAACCTATTGAAAAGCCGGTTTACCTCTTCTGAAAACAGTGATAGAATATTTCTATAAGTGTGATCTGACAGAAAGGTGGAAAAACAAATGATTACAGTAAATGCAATTGGGGATAATTGTCCTATCCCGGTAATTAAAACAAAGAAAGCAATGCAGGCTCTGACCGGACCAGAAACGATAGAAGTACTGGTAGATAATGAGATCGCAGTGCAGAATGTCACCAAGATGGCATCTGCAAACGGAGGAAGTGTTTCTTCTGAAAAGCTTGGTGAAAAGGAATTCAGAGTGACGATCGCCATGGGAGGTCCTCTGGCAGCAGAGACAGCAGAGGAAGAAGCTGTCTGCACACCTGATAAGAGAGATAATACGGTTGTTGTAATCGCATCTGACCGGATGGGTGAAGGAAATGATGAGCTGGGTAAGGTGTTGATCAAAGGATTTATTTTCGCAGTCACACAGCTGGATACCTTACCGAAGACTATGTTATTCTATAACGGCGGTGCAACATTGACCGCGGAAGGCTCCGATTCGATCGAAGACTTGAAGAATCTGGAGACACAGGGCGTAGAAATTCTGACATGCGGTACCTGCCTGAACTACTATGGTTTGACAGACAAGCTGCAGGTTGGTTCCGTTACAAATATGTACAGCATCGTCGAAGCTATGGCGGGTGCAGGCAAAATTATCCGTCCATAATCAGTGAAAGAATACTCTGTAATATCCTTCCTGTAGCCGAAGCTGTTACAGAGTATTTCCCCTTTTACAGAGAAAAATAAGAAGGTAGGAGAGTTTGTTGTTATGAAAAAGGATGTAAGATTGACGCAGATGACGAAAACTGCAGGCTGAGCGGCTAAAATTGGTCCGGAGACCCTTGCCCAGGTGCTGGGCAGGCTGCCGAAATTCGAGGATGAGAACCTGCTCGTCGGAATTGAGACTTCCGATGATGCGGCCATCTACCGGATTACAGATGAGATTGCCATGATTCAGACGGTTGACTTTTTTACACCGATTGTGGATGACCCATATATGTTTGGACAGATTGCAGCGGCGAACTCGCTGAGTGATGTCTATGCGATGGGCGGTGTCCCCAAGGTTGCGCTGAATATCGTCGGATTCCCGAATTGCCTGGATCCTTCCATCCTGGGAGACATTCTGGCGGGAGGAGCCGATAAGGTGAAGGAAGCAGGCGCGGTACTTGTCGGAGGACATACGATTCAGGATGATGAACCGAAATACGGTCTATGTGTGTCCGGTTTTGTACATCCGAAGAAGATATTCAAGAATTATGGGTGCAAACCAGGGGATGTTCTGATTCTGACCAAGCAGATCGGAAACGGTGTCGTCAATACGGCGATTAAAGCGGAAATGGCTTCCCCGGGAGCAATTCGGGAAGCGGAAATCGTAATGGCATCTTTGAATAAAAAGGCAAAGGAAGTTGTAGACAAATACGAAGTACATGCCTGTACAGATATTACCGGCTTTGGACTGATCGGTCACTGTGCAGAGATGGCCGTACCAAGTAAGGTAACCTTCGAACTACACACTCAGGGTATTGCATATTTCGAGGATGCCATTTCTTATGCCAAAATGGGACTGGTACCGGCAGGTGCATATAAGAATCGCCAGCATGCAGGAAAACATGTGGATGTCGGAAATGTGGCGGAACATTATATCGATCTGTTATACGATCCGCAGACTTCGGGCGGGCTTCTGTTAAGCGTGCCGGAATGGGAAGTGGATGCAGTAATGGACGATTTTATCAAAAAGAACATGGATACGAAGGTATCTGTAATAGGTAAAGTACTTGAAGAAGAGCCGGGCGGAAAAGCAATTCGTCTGGTATAACGTATAACAGAAAGAGAAGTAATGGTGATGAACAAGAATCTTTTATACCGCAGTATTCCTAAAGTGGATGTATTGCTGGAGGAAGCGGAGATCCAGGAGCTGATCGAATCCTACAGTTATGATACGGTGCTGGATTCGATTCGCGTGGAACTGGATCAGCTTAGGGCGTATATCGGAACCTGTACGGATGAAGAGAATGCGCAGAAGCGGATCGGGGAACTTCGCAGAAGGATCCGACGCCGTGTGGAAAAGCTGCATACACCGAATATGGAAAATGTGATCAATGCGACAGGAACGATTCTGCACACGAATCTGGGACGTGCTCCGATCGGTGAAGCGCATATGCGCCATATCGCAGCAATTGCTACCGGGTATTCCAATCTGGAATACAGCCTGCAGGCAGGAAAGCGCGGTGAGCGGTATTCTCATTTTGAAGATCTGCTCTGCCGTTTGACCGGAGCAGAGGCCGCTATGGCTGTGAATAATAATGCCGCTGCTGTCATGCTGGTATTGAACACCATGGGAAAAGGCGGCGAGGTCGTTGTATCCCGCGGTGAACTGGTAGAAATCGGCGGAAAGTTCCGGGTGCCTGATGTGATGGAACAGAGCGGTGCCACACTGGTAGAGGTCGGTACAACCAATAAGACGCATTATACAGATTATGAGGCGGCGATTACGGAAGAGACAAAAGCACTGCTGAAGGTGCATACCAGTAATTATCGGATTGTTGGATTCACGGAAAGCGTTTCCGTAGCTGAGATGGCGGAACTGGCTCATGCGAAAGGGCTGCCGATGATTGAGGATATCGGAAGCGGAGTTCTGGTGGATCTGAGCAAATATGGACTGACGTATGAGCCGACCGTGCAGGATTCATTGAAAAATGGTGCGGATGTGGTATGCTTCAGCGGGGACAAGCTGCTGGGCGGACCGCAGGCAGGCATCATTGTAGGAAAGAAGCAATATATTGACCGGATGAAGAAGAATCAGCTGACCCGTGCATTGCGGATTGACAAATTCACGGCAGCAGCGCTGGAAGTTGTATTACAGGAGTACCTTTCCGAAGAGAAGGCGCTTAAAAATATTCCGGTACTTCGGATGATGACAGAATCTCTGGAGGATGTTACGAAGCGCGCCAGAAGCCTGATGCGGATGCTGAAGAACACGGGGGCAGATGCGGACATTCATCTGGAGGCATGTGAGTCTCAGATTGGCGGAGGATCACTGCCGCTGGAAAGAATCCCAAGTATGGCAGTTACCATCCGACCAAGACAGATCACAACTGCAGAGCTGGAAGAGCGGATGCGTTTCCTTCCGGTACCGATCATAGGAAGAACCATCAATGACAAAATTCTCCTGGATGTCCGGACGGTAGATGCCGGATGGTGCAAGGTGCTGGCAAAGGAGTGGAAGGAGAGCCGTATCTGCGAAAAGGAAACAGAACTGATCGAAGATTAGTGCAGGTATGAAGCCGGGAACGGAACACAAGGTGCAGAAAGGAACGATACGTCGGATGAAACACATAATTATCGGAACAGCAGGTCATATCGACCACGGAAAGACTACATTGATTAAAGCCCTGACAGGGCGCAATACAGACCGCTGGGAAGAAGAACAGCGAAGAGGAATTACTATAGATCTGGGCTTCACATATTTTGATCTGCCGAACGGAGACCGTGTCGGTATCATTGATGTGCCGGGACATGAAAAATTCATTAACAATATGGTGGCCGGAGTTGTCGGAATGGATCTGGTTATGCTGGTGGTGGCAGCCGATGAAGGAATTATGCCGCAGACCAGAGAGCATATGGATATTCTGGGGCTGCTTGGCATTGAGAAAAGTATTCTGGTGCTGAACAAATGTGATCTGGTGGATGAAGAATGGCTGGAACTGGTGGAAGAAGAGATCCGGGAGGAGCTGGAAGGAACCTTCCTGGAAAATGCTCCTGTGGTAAAGATCTCAGCTGCAACCGGAGAAGGCATTCCGGAACTGGTAGAAACGATCCAGGAAGTAATGAAGGATACTGTGGAAGAAAAGGATACGGCTACGATTCCGAGACTTCCGATCGACCGGGCATTTTCCATTTCCGGATTCGGAACGATCATCACCGGAACTCTGCTGACCGGAACGATTGCAAAGGATACTTCACTGATGATGTACCCGATCGGAAAAGAGTGTAAGATCCGAAGCATTCAGGTACATGGACAGGATGTGGACCGTTGTTTTGCCGGTCAGCGGGTGGCAATCAATTTGTCCAATGTAAAAAAGTCCGAGCTGAAGCGGGGATGTGTACTGGCTCCGCCGAACAGTATGAAAAATACGATGATGCTGGATGTAAAGATGGATATCCTGAAATCTTCCATGCGGATTCTGACGAACCACAGCCGGCTGCATCTGTTTACCGGAACCAGTGAGATCCTTTGCCGTGCGATTCTGCTCGATAAAGAAGAGCTGGGTCCGGGAGAAAGCGGTTACGTACAGCTAAGACTGGAGGAAGAGATTGCCGTTCGCCGGGGAGACAAATTCGTCGTCCGTTTTTATTCACCGATGGAAACGATCGGCGGAGGCGTGATTCTGGAGCCGAATCCAGTCAAGAAAAAAAGATTCCAGCCAGAGGTCATCGAAGAACTGAAGCAGAAGGAATCCGGTTCTTCAGCGGATGTCATTGCTCTTCATGTGAAGCAGCATGGGGAGACAATGGTAACCACGCAGGAGCTGGCCAAGCTGACGGCACTTTCTATGGAAGAAGTGACGCGGGATATTAAGGAGCTGGAAGCAAATGACATCGTATGCACATTTGAAATGAAGAAGGAAACTTATGTATGGCACCGGGCAGATGAGAAAAAAGCCCGTGAGACACTGAAAAGGGTATTGATGGAATACCATGGACAGCATCCATATCGATATGGTATGAAAAAAGCAGAAGTGCATATGACCTATTTCAAAAAGATCAAGATAAATGTATTTGACTTATATATTGAAACATTGGTGCAGGAGGGGGCTCTGAAACGTCATCAGGAGTTCCTGCAGGCACCGGAATTCGAGATCCGGAAGGATGCAGTATATCAGAAGGCAGCAGGGATTATAGAGAAAACATTTACGGCAGCCGGATATGACTTTGCAAAATTCTCGGAAATCGATTTTGCAGGGATCAAGAAGGAAACAGTGGATGATATCATCATGGGTATGGTTGGTGAAGGAAGTATTGTGAAGCTGGCCGATGATATGTATACACTGGTATCCTATATGGAACAGGCAAAGGAGAGGATACTGGAACGTCTGAAGGAGAACGGCGGCGTGATTACGATTGCAGAGGTCAGAGATATGTTTGAGACGAGCAGAAAGAGCGCTAAGCCGATCCTGGAATATATGGACAGTATTAAAGTAACGAAAAAGACAGGAGCAGAAAGCGAAAGGGTAGCGTACTTATGAATCTAAAACAATTGGAGGCATTTGTTCAGGTTGCCGAGGGAGGAAGCTTTTCGAAGGCGGCAAAGCAGCTGTTTTTGACGCAGCCGACGGTCAGCGCACATATTTCTTCCCTGGAAAAGGAACTGGATGCGAGACTTTTCGTCAGAAATACAAAAGAAGTAAGCCTGTCGGAAGACGGCAAGGTGCTCTTTGGATATGCAAAACAGATGGTAGAACTGGAAAAGAAGATTGAAGAGACCTTCTGTGCGGTAAAGGAGAAAGAGAATCATTGTATTACGATTGCGGCATCTACGATTCCGGCACAATACCTGCTGCCGGAGATTTTGGCGAAATTTGTTGAAAAATATCCGAATGAGCAGTTTAAGATTACAGAGACAGACAGTGCCAGAGTGGTGGATCAGGTGGTAGATCATGCAATAGACATCGGATTTACCGGTACAGTTCTGGAAAAGAAGCACTGTAAATACATTCCGTTTTATCGGGATGAGCTGGTAGTGATTACGCCAAATGCCGAGAAATTCAGAGGAATTTCTCCGGACAGTAAAGATCTGAACTGGATTACGAAAGAACCTGTGATTCTGCGGGAAGAAGGCTCCGGCACACGCAAAGAGGCTGTGAAGCAGCTGCGCAATCTTGGAATTGAGATCGAGAAGATGAATATCGTAGCCAGTATTGCGAACCAGGAGACGATCAAGCGGTCGGTGGAAAATGGAATGGGCATTTCCGTCATTTCCAGACTGGCAGCAGCAGAGGAGACCAGAACGGGAAGACTGCTGAGTTTCCCGATTTATACAGAGGATGGAGGAAGAGATCTGAACCTGGTATATAATAAAAATTTCCATTTATCCAATTCAGCAGAGAAATTTATCAAAATCGTAAGGGAAATGTATGGAAGGAAAAGCCGATAAAAAATAGAAATGCACAGCAGAGAGCCATGCGCTGTGTGAAAAGGGAAAACGCCCTATTTATAGAATTTAACTATAAATAGGGCGTTTTTATAGAGAGTTTCAATTAGACGCTATTCAGGAAAAGCGCTATACTTATAGGTAGTAATCTGGCGGCTTAAGTTGACTGCCGATAAAGAAAGAGAAGAAATCAGAAGATATCACATGTGCAGCAGGAATTCTGCGGATATGTGAATCAAGGGAGGATATATGATTTATCTGGATAACGCAGCTACTACGATGCAGAAGCCGCAGGCAGTGATTGATGCGGTAGTGGCAGCGATGAGTTCTATGGGAAATGCCGGAAGAGGAGCGAATGAGGCTTCTTTGAGTGCATCCCGGGTTATCTATGATGCCAGAGAGCGGCTGGCGTCTTTATTTCATGCGGAATCGCCCAGGCAGATTGCTTTTACCTGCAATTCTACTGAAAGTCTGAATATTGCGATCAAAGGAAGCTTACGGCCGGGGGATCATGTGATTACCACGATGCTGGAACACAATTCCGTACTTCGTCCGCTGTATCTGTTACAGGAGCAGGGAGTCGACCTGTCAATTATTCCGAGTGATGCAAAGGGAAGAATTGACTATGCAGATTTTGAGAAGGCAATCCGTCCGGAAACCAGGGTAATCGTCTGTACCCATGGATCGAACCTGACAGGGAATAAAGTAGATATTGCACGGGTGGGGGCAATTGCGAAAGCACATGGCATCCGGTTTATTGTAGACGCATCTCAGACAGCAGGTGTATTTCCGATCGATGTACAGGAAATGCATATTGATATTTTATGTTTTACCGGTCATAAGGGACTTCTGGGACCGCAGGGGACAGGAGGACTCTACGTGCGGGAAGGGATCAGCCTGCCGCCGCTCAAAAGCGGAGGAAGCGGGGTGGATACCTATAATACACATCATCCTCAGCTGATGCCGACGGCACTGGAGGCCGGAACCTTGAACGGACATGGCATTGCCGGGCTGGCAGCCGGCGTCGGCTATATTATGGAGACCGGTATGGATCATATCCGGGAAACGGAACAGAGGTATATGTGGATGTTCTATCATGGGATCAAGGATATCCCTGGTGTTAAGGTATACGGGGATTTTGATACACAGGACAGATGTCCGATTGTGACCCTGAATATCGGTGATTATGATTCTTCTGAAGTGAGTGATGAGCTCCTTATGACATATGGGATTTCTACCAGACCAGGCGCACATTGTGCACCGCTTATGCACAAAGCGTTGGGAACGGTCGAGCAGGGTGCTGTCCGGTTCAGCTTTTCACATTTTAATACAGAGGAAGAAGTGAAGGCTGCGATTGCGGCCATTGAGGAACTATCAAAAGAGGAATAAGAGGAGGATTTACAAATGAATTTTTCAGATTCTAAGAAAAAACTGGCTCTTGCCGGTGTCATTTGCGGTATTGTAGCGGCAATACTGGCATTGCAGGGCAATCCAGGAAATATGGCTTTCTGTATCGCATGTTTTATTCGTGATACGGCAGGAGCAATGAAGCTGCACAATGCAGCAGTTGTACAGTATGCGAGACCGGAGACGATAGGTATTGTAATCGGTGCTTTCGCGATTGCAGTAGCAACAAAGGAATATCGATCCACTGCAGGATCTTCACCGATGATCCGTTTCGTACTGGGTATGATCATTATGATCGGTTCTCTGGTATTCCTGGGATGCCCGCTGCGTATGGTAATCCGTATGTCTGCCGGTGACCTGAATGCATGGGTAGCGCTGATTGGCTTTGTAGGCGGTGTTGCAACAGGTGCATTCTTCTTAAAGAAGGGATTCAGCCTGGGACGTGCGCATGAGACCAATGCTATGAGCGGTGCAGTGGCTCCGGTACTGATGTTGGGTATCTTCGTACTGAGTGTAGCCACCACATTATTTGCAGTCAGTGAAAGCGGTCCAGGAAGCATGCATGCACCAATTATTCTTTCCTTAATCGGAGGTCTGATCGTAGGTGCGGTTGCACAGAAATCCAGAATGTGCTTCGCGGGAAGTATTCGTGATATCATCCTGATCAGAAGCTTTGACCTGATCTCTGTAATTGGCGGATTGTTTGTCGTTATGCTGATCTTTAATATCGCAACAGGACACTTTAGCTTAAGCTTTGCAGGACAGCCGATCGCACATTCCCAGCATCTGTGGAATATCCTTGGTATGTATGCAGTAGGCTTCGCAGCGGTTCTTGCAGGCGGATGCCCGCTTCGTCAGCTGGTACTGGCAGGACAGGGATCCTCCGATGCAGGCGTAACTGTTCTGGGACTGTTTGCAGGTGCAGCAGTTGCTCATAACTTCGGCCTGGCAGCATCTGCAGCTGCAGCAGCAACAGACACCACAGAGGCTGTAGCAGGCGGACCGGCTACGGCAGGCAAGGTGGCAGTCATTATCTGTATCATCGTCTGCTTCATTATCGCAGCCTTCAATAAGAGACAAGCTGCAAAATAGAGCCGAAGGAGCCGGCAAATAATACCACAGTAAAAAACAGTGGATAGAACCATAAAAATATGTTATTCTTGGAAAGCAGGTAAATAAAATGAAAGAAGTAGATGCAAGAGGACTTTCCTGTCCGGAACCGCTGATGCTGACAGCAGAGGCACTGAAAAGTTCAAAGGGACCGATTAAGGTACTGGTAAGTGAACCCCACCAGAAAACCAATGTGGAGAAATTTGCAAAGGATCATGGCAAAAAAACAACGGTTAAGGAAGTTGGCTCTGAATTCGAGATTGTGATTGAGTAGCTATGAGAAAAAAAGAATTGAAGCTGGTCGTAACCTTCCATACTACGGCGGATGCAATGGCGATGGAGAAGGCATGTAAGGCGCATCAGGCACCGGGACGTCTGATTCCGGTACCGCGTGCGATCTCCGCAGGCTGTGGACTCTCCTGGTGTACGGAGCTGTCTGACCGGGAATGCATTGAGAAGGTTATGAAGGAAGTAGGGATTGAGCAGGAAGCGATCCACGAATGTATGGTGTAAGAACCATAAGAACATGTGAAGAGAAAGAAGAAGCCTGTCTGGGAGCATATAAAAATGAAACCAGACAGGCTTCTTCATTTCCTTTATTTCTTTTCCGGCGCTTCCAGCATCCGCAGGAAATCCGGCAGAATCCGGTCGCTGTATTCCATGATAGAATAGCTGGCTTTATTCAGGCACCAGTCATAAATGACACCACGCTCATACATAACATACAGCTTCACAAGCTCATCCACAGAAAGGCCGCTTCGGAATTCATGATGTTGATATCCGTCGGAAATGATCTGAATGATCAGACGGAAGTAGAAGCGGTTTTCATCCAGCAGATGCTGTTCGGCCTTTGTAATCAGCTGGGAAGAATAAAGCCTGGATAGTAGATTGACATCAATGCTCTCATCAATCATCCGGAACAGTTCATGGTTCAGGAAAGAAAGCTTCTCCTGTGCAGTAAATGTGTCCGGCATTTCCGCGGCCAGTTCTTCGTATTTATCATCGAACAGATAGGAAAGGGTGCTGAGAAGAGCATCCTTACTTTCAAAATAATGATAAAAGGAGCCTTTGGAAGTATTGGAAGCATCAATAATCTCATCCACAGTCGTATTTTCATACCCTTGTTTATAGAAAAGTTTCCAGGCTGCCTGGATGATTTTACTCTTGGTTGTGATCTTTTTTCTCTTTGCCATCGTGGTACTTCCTTTCACGTGCTCCCTCTGTTTTCAGTTATTCTCCCACTACGAAACCGTATTTTAATGGATCGTCCGGATCAATCACATAGGTTGCTTCTCCGGTGATATAGGCGCTTCCGGTAATCTGCGGGATAACAGCGGTGTAGCCGCCGACCTCAGTAATTTCCTTGATGACTCCGGTAAAGCGGGATCCGATAAAGCTTTCATATACAAATGGTTCGCCGATCTGGATCTTTCCATGAGCATACAGAGCAGCCAGCTTGGCGCTGGTTCCGGTGCCGCACGGAGAACGGTCTGCCTGTGCATCACCAAAGATAACGACGTTTCGCATAGAACAGCCATTTGTAGGGGTCGGTCCGTAGAATTCTACAAGATCAACGGTGGTAATATCAAGATAAGGATGCTGAATTTCTACCGTACGATTGATTTCCTTCAGCAGCTTCATACCCAATTGGGTTAAAAAAGGAATATTCTGTGCTTCGATTTCTTCCTGAATTGCAGGCTGTGTGGTATCTACCAGGGCGAAGAAGCTTCCGCCGAAGGAGATATCATACTGGATCTCGTGACCATCGATGTCTATGGTCAGATTGTCCTTATAAAGAAAAGCCGGTACATTTGTCAGAGTAACTTCCTTTGCCTTTCCGTTTTCTACCCTGACCTGGGTGCGGATAATGCCTGCCGGTGCTTCCAGAACAACCTCTGTATACGGTTCTGTCACAGGTACCAGACCTGTCTCCACTGCAACCGTAGCAGAGCCGATGGTTCCGTGACCGCACATATTCAGATAGCCTCCTGTATCCATGAAAATAACCCCCAGATCGGCCTCCTTATCTGCCGGTGCTCCCAGAATCGCACCAAACATATCACGGTGTCCGCGGGGCTCGTTCATCAGCGCCCGTCTGTACTGATCGTACTCCTTTTCCAGAATGTGCTTTTTCTCCATCATGCTGCCGACCTGCATGTCCGGAAATCCGGATGTGACCACACGCGTGAATTCACCTACCGTATGTGTGTCAATTGCATGAAATGCAGCTTCAAATGAGTCGAGTTTTAACTTTGGATTCAGTCCCATTACTGTACCTCCAATAATTAGTAATTGACAAATAGTGTAAAATAGACTATAGTCTAAACTGTACTACGGTCTACTATATATTTCTATTATGATGTATAACCATCTAAAAGTCAATGCATAATTGATAAGATAGAAATAGGACTTGAAGCTTTCGTGGAAATGTGGTAGAATATTCAGGCATGAACAAATGATAAGGGTGCAGATAGGTAACTGGTGTGCCTCCTGGTCTTCAAAACCAGTGTGGGGCGTTAGTAGCGTCCCGGGTGGGTTCGATTCCCACATGTGCCCGCCAAAAATAATCGTATGCCACATACGTTCGGATATATTGACAGGAGAAGAAGCGAAGCGGAAAGAAAACCGGCTTCGTTTTTTGCTTTTATAAAAACAGGTTTTCCGTAAAGGAGAATCCTCAAAAGGCAGCATATGGTGTATAATTTTAGCAGATACAAGAAGAGGAGAATTGGTATGAGGGATTTACAGATTTTACTCAGACAGCACATCGGCGCTCCTTGCAAAGCGCTGGTGAGGGCCGGCGACCGGGTAAAGAAGGGAACCCGGATCGCAGAACCGACAGGCCTTGGGGCAAATATTTTTGCCAGCATGTACGGTACGGTGACAAAAGTAACCGAAGAGGCAGTGTTCATTCATCCTGATGAAGAGCAGGAAGAAGCATTTGAGCCGATTCCGGAGGGAAGCAAGCTGGAAATGGTCAAAGCAGCCGGCGTAGTCGGTATGGGCGGAGCAGGATTCCCGACCGGAGTGAAGCTGGGGTGTGATTTGAACGGCGGCTATATTCTGATCAATGCTGCAGAATGTGAGCCGGGATTAGTGCACAATATCCGGCAGCTGGAGCAGGGCTGTGAGAAGGTGATCCGCGGCGTGCGGTACTGTATGGAGATATCCAATGCGGCAAAAGCGATCTTCGCCATTAAGAAAAAGAATGAAAAGGCAGTGGAGGTACTGCGGGAGGCTCTGAAGGAAGAGCCGTCCATGTCCATTCATCTTCTGCCGGATATTTATCCGATGGGAGAAGAGCGTGCCGTAGTCAGAGAATGTCTTGGCATTGAGCTCGAACCGGACAAGCTTCCATCGGCAGCACAGGCCATCGTTATCAATGTAGAAACTATTTCCCGTGTGGCAGAGGCGATCGAAGAAAGAAAGCCATGCTTTTCTAAGAACCTGACGGTAGTCGGGAAGCTAAACGGCGGTACACAGCCGCACGTCTTTATGGATGTGCCGGTTGGTACGGCGGTTGAGGATCTGATCGAACGCGCAGGCGGTATTGACGGCGTATATGGTGAGATCATTATGGGCGGACCATTTACCGGAAAGGCAACGACACTGGAAGCACCGATTACCAAGACCACGGGCGGCATCATTGTAACGATTGATCTGCCGGATCTGCATGGAGCCAAGGTGGGCCTTCTGGTATGTGCCTGCGGCGGCGATGAAGCCAGAATGCGCGATATCTGCGCTAAGATGAATGGCGTGGTGACATCCGTAGCCAGATGCAAACAGGCAGCGGAAATGAAAAATGGTGCATTAAAATGTGAGCGTCCGGGCAATTGCCCAGGACAGGCTAAGAATAACCTGCAGTTTAAAAAGGATGGCTGTGAGTATATTATTATCGGGAACTGTTCAGACTGTTCCAATACAGTTATGGGCTCTGCTCCGAAAATGAAGCTCAAGGTGTTCCATCAGACAGATCATGTCATGCGGACGATCGGTCATCCATTATACAGACACCTGCGTGTATCCAAGCAGGTAGAACAGTTACCAGAATACTCCCGTTAAGAACGGTGGTAGATATAGAAGTGGAATTAGGATAAGGAGGAAATTAGTATGTCCATTACAGCAGAAACAGCGAAAGCACATGCGAAGGATCCTGCGGTACTTTGCTGCAGAGCAGAAGCTGGTATTACCATTCAGGCAGCTAATCTGGAAGATCCGGCAATTTTTGACGACTTAGTAGAATCCGGCTTGTTGAACCTGGACGGTGTTCTGACGATTGAACAGATCCTGGGATCAAAGCTGATTAAAACCTGTGACTCTCTGACCCCGGTAACACCGGATGTGGTCGACAGCTATAAGGAGGCGGAGGCCGTGCCGGAGGAAGCAGGCAAGGCAGATGCGGACGAAGCGGCAGAAGAGGCACCGGCAGCAGAGGTTCAGAGCACTTCGGCAGCACCGGTGCAGATGGCAGGTGGTGTACTGAAGATCCATATCGATGAAGGAAAAGGAATCGATATTGAGCTTCCGATGCCAGGAGCAGCACCGGCAGCACCGGTACAGGCAGTCGTTCCGGTAAATGCAGCAGAAACGTCAGGAGAGGCGCCGGCAGCAAAAGAGCCGGAACCGAAATTGATCCGCAGCCTGACCAGAAAACATTATAATATTACAGAAGTAAAGAGAGGACCGGAGACAAAGATCGAGGGTACGACTCTCTACATCCGTGAGGGTATCGAAGAAGAAGCTGCGGCTTCTCAGGAGCTGGTACACAGCTTAAAGATCGATATTATTACACCGGAGAAATATAATCAGTATTCCGAGACCATTATGGACGTACAGCCGATCGCTACTAAAGAAGGCGAATCAGAGCTCGGAAGCGGTGTCACCCGTGTTCTGGACGGCGTGGTTATGATGGTAACCGGTACAGATGCAAATGGCGTGCAGATCGGGGAATTCGGTTCTTCTGAAGGAATTCTGGAAGAGAATATCATGTGGAATCGTCCGGGTGCACCGGATAAGGGTGAAATCTTTATTAAAACAGAGGTTGTGATCGCAGCCGGAACCAATATGGAGCGTCCAGGCCCGTTGGCAGCACATACAGCTACAGATGTGATCACACAGGAAATCCGTGAAGCTTTAAAGGCGCTGGAAGATGAATCCCTGGTAGTAAATGAAGAGACCTTTAACCAGTACAGAAGACCTGGCAAGAAGAAGGTAGTTATCGTAAAAGAGATTATGGGACAGGGAGCAATGCATGATAACCTGATTCTTCCGGTAGAGCCGGTTGGTGTATTGGGAGCAAAGCCGAACGTAGATCTGGGAAATGTACCGGTGATGGTATCTCCGCTGGAAGTACTGGATGGATGTATTCATGCTCTGACCTGTATCGGACCGGCATCCAAGGAAATGTCCAGACACTACTGGAGAGAACCGCTTGTGCTGGAAACTCTGTACGATCCGGAAATCGACCTTTGCGGTGTCCTGTTCGTCGGAAGCCCACAGATCAATGCAGAGAAATTCTATGTATCCAAACGTGTCGGCATGATGGTAGAAGCACTGGATGTAGACGGCGCATTTGTTACGACAGAAGGCTTCGGCAATAACCACATTGACTTTGCAAGCCACCACGAACAGATCGGTATGAGAGGTGTTCCGGTAGTTGGATTATCCTTCTGCGCTGTACAGGGAGCATTGGTAGTAGGCAATAAATATATGACCCATATGGTGGATAACAATAAGTCCGAAAAGGGTATCGAGAATGAAGTACTGGCATGCAATACACTTTGTCATGAGGATGCGGTCCGTGCACTGAACATGCTGAAGGCTGCTATGGCCGGAGAAGATGTCAAAGCGCCGGAGAGAAAGTGGAATCCGAACGTCAAAGCGAACAACGTGGAGCTGATTTCCAATGTCACTGGAAAACCGGTAGAGCTGGTAGCGAATGAGCAGTCTCTCCCGATGAGCCAGAAGAGACGGGAAAAATACAGCTAGACGCTCATGAATACGAGTGTACTGCTATGAAATACGGAGATAATATCATCTATATGGAGGGAGTCATCGTAGAGATCCATGACGGCTGTGTCGGTATCGATCTGAAGGGCCGTCTCGGATATCTCAAGATTCCCATGCGGATGCTGATTACGGACTATGAACTTAAGATTGGCCAGGAGGTCGGCTGGAATATGAGCTTTATCGAACAGCTGGGGCCCGAGGTCAATGAAAAATATGTCAGTAACCTGGAAACCTATCAGAAGCGGCAGGCGGCTATGCGTGCCGGGAGGGAAAATGCATCCGAACATGAAGTATCCCAAGTGGATATTATGAAGGAGGAAGAAGAATGAGCTTAACCGTTGTAAAAGGATTACAGTCTGAAATCTTCGTTCCGATTACACCGCCTCCGGTATGGGCACCGGTGACGAAGGAACTGAAGGATATGACGATTGCACTTGCCACAGCAGCAGGTGTACACCATAAAAAAGATAAAAGATTCAACCTGGCGGGAGACTGGACCTGGAGAAAAATCACAGACCAGATGAAGTCCTCTGAGCTGATGGTGTCTCATGGTGGATATGATAACAGTGATGTCAACAAGGATATCAACTGTATGTTCCCGATCGATCGGATCCACGAGCTGGCAAAAGAAGGTTTCATCAAAGCCTGTGCTCCGGTTCATGCCGGCTTCATGGGCGGCGGCGGCGACCAGGAGAAGTTTAAGCACACAACTGGTCCGGAGATCGCCAAAATGTTCGTGGAAGAAGGCGTGGATGCTGTTATTCTGACAGCAGGCTGAGGTACCTGCCACCGCTCTGCAGTATTGGTGCAGAGAGCGATTGAAGCAGCTGGTATTCCGACCATCATTATTGCGGCACTGCCGCCGGTTGTAAAGCAGACAGGAACACCACGTGGTGTGGCTCCGCTTGTACCGATGGGTGCTAATGCCGGAGAACCGAATAATCCGGAGATGCAGAGGGCAATTGTAAAAGCAACTCTGGAACAGCTGGTGAAGATTGAAAGCGCCGGCAAGGTTGTACCGCTTCCATTTGAATATACAGCAAAGGTATAAAAAATAAAATGCTCTGAGCAGCTGCCTGGTTACGAAAACAAGGGGAGGTGCTTAGGGCATTTTTATGTATTCGTTTAGTTTCCATGTCGAAAAATGTACAATTTGTACAATTATTTTGCAAAAAGCCTTGTACGCATGTCACGCAGGTGTTATGCTTCAAGTAAGCAACCGAGTATCATTTTCAGCAAAGGAGGAAGGGAATATGGTAAAAGACATCATGAATCTGATCGCGGCACACGATCCGGAGGTAGGTGCGGCAATCCAGCAGGAATATGGCCGCCAGCAAAGGAATCTGGAGCTGATTGCTTCGGAGAATATCGTTTCCGAAGCGGTCATGGCAGCCATGAGCACAGTGTTGACCAACAAATATGCAGAGGGCTATCCGGGCAAGCGTTATTATGGCGGGTGCGAGTATGTGGATGTGGTGGAAACGCTGGCAATTGAGCGTGCAAAGAAAATATTTGGGTGTGATTATGCGAATGTACAGCCCCATTCCGGTGCCCAGGCCAATATGGCTGTTTTCATTGCCATGCTGCAGCCGGGTGATACGGTCATGGGGATGAATCTGGATCATGGTGGTCATCTGACGCATGGAAGTCCGGTGAATTTTTCGGGAATGTATTTTCACATTGTACCTTACGGTGTGAATGAGGAAGGCTTTATCGATTATGAGGAAGTGGAACGCCTTGCCATGGAGGCAAAGCCGAAGCTGATTATCGCAGGAGCCAGCGCTTACTGCCGGATCATTGACTTTAAACGGTTTCGGGAGATTGCGGATAAATGCGGTGCCTGTCTGATGGTAGATATGGCTCATATTGCCGGTCTGGTTGCAGCAGGTCTGCATCCAAGTCCGATCCCTTATGCAGATGTTGTGACAACGACAACACACAAGACGCTGCGCGGACCAAGGGGCGGAATGATTCTGGCAAATGAAGCTGCAGCGAAGAAGTTTAACTTCAATAAAGCCATCTTCCCAGGCAGCCAGGGAGGTCCATTAGAGCATGTGATTGCAGCGAAAGCAGTCTGCTTTGGAGAGGCGCTGCAGCCGGAATTCGCAGCCTATCAGAAGCAGGTTGTAGAAAATGCAAAAGTACTGGCAGAGGCACTGCAGAAGAAAGGGTTCCATCTGTTGACCGGAGGAACGGACAATCACCTGATGCTGTTGGATCTGTGCAATCTGAATCTGTCCGGAAAAGAACTGCAGAATCGCTGTGATGAGGTGCATATCACATTGAATAAAAATACGATTCCAAATGATCCCAGAAGTCCGTTCGTGACATCCGGTGTCCGGATCGGAACTCCGGCAGTGACGTCACGCGGCATGAAGGAAGCGGATATGGAAGAGATCGCGGAACTGATCTGGCTTACGGCAACTGCGTTTGAAGAAAAAGCAGATACGATCCGGGACAGGGTGGACAGGCTTTGCAGTAAATATCCGATTTATCAATAGGCAAGACATCAGAAAAGAACAAAAGAACATCTTTGAGAAAGCTTGCTTGTGCATGAAGGGGAGACATTTTATACAGTGAAAGGTCTCCCTTTCATTACTGTTACTGCTGCCTTTTTTGAGTATCAAGGCAGGAGCACGATCGGTATTGCCTGACGAAACAGGCAGTCTATCAGAATGGAGCATGATATGAAAAATGTGAATGCAGACGGCAGTATAGATCTGAGACGTCTGGTGATTAAAACTTTCCATATTATAGGGGTGAAGGAGAGCACCCGAAATCAGGTTTTGCCTTCCGGGCAGATGGAACTGAATCCGGCTTGCCTGGATGCGGCTGTGAAACATAATGCCTACATCGAATCGATTCGAATTCAGTTAATCCCGCCGCGGGATCATGATCGTTATACGAATACGATTATGGATGTCATTCCGATTTCCGCCAAGGTATTAGGCGAAATTGGAGAAGGGATTACACATACTCTGACCGGCGTGTGTGTGATTCTGACCGGTGTGGATGTCAACGGGATCCAGACTGCGGAATTCGGTTCTTCGGAAGGAATTCTGAAGGATCAGATCGCGTGGGGGAAAGCCGGGACGCCGGAAGAAACGGATTATATTATTTCTGTAGATGTGACATTTAAGGCCGGCCAGGGGCAGGAGCGTGCAGGTGTAACGGAAGCACATCGGATCTGTGATAGCCTGATCCAGGAATTCCGGGAGCAGTTAAAGCAATTTGACGGCAGTAAATGTACGGAACATCATGAGTACCACGATATCATACGGCCGGGAAAGAAGAAGGTATTGATCATTAAGCAGGTGGCCGGTCAGGGAGCCATGTATGATACACATCTTTTTGCCGGAGAGCCTTCGGGGGTGGAAGGCGGCAGATCCATTATCGATATGGGAAACATGCCGGTGCTGGTCACTCCGAATGAATATCGTGACGGCATCATACGTTCCATGCAGTAACAGACAGAAAGGAGCCGTAGAGTATGGGAATCGGACCATCCACAAAAGAAACATCGCGACATCATTTTCATGATCCGCTTTTGGATATTGTTTCCGCAGATGAGGAACTGGACCTTATGGGGGTTCTGGTCGTCGGAACGCCGGATGGAAATGAAGAGAAGCAGCTGGTGGGAACCAGGGCAGCGGTCTGGGCGGAGGGAATGCGCGCGGACGGCGTAATCATTTCCTCGGACGGCTGGGGCAACAGTGATGTGGACTATGTAAATACAATCGACCAGCTGGCGAAAAGGGGAATCCCGGCAGCGGGACTGGATTTCTGCGGAACGGCAGGTCAGTTTGTAGTAGACAGCCCGAATCTGGATGCAATCGTAGATATCAATAAGAATCCCAGAGGTGTAGAAACCTGTGTCCTGGGTGAAAACAGCGTGACCAGGCTGGATGCCAGAAAGGTGACAGCCATGCTGAAGCTGAAGATGCGGAAATGGGAGAATCGATAAATCTGCACAAAATCAACTGAAAAAATCAGTGAAAATGCATTGTTCTGGAAAAAATGCAAAAAAAATGAAAAACATTTAAAAAAACACTTGAAATCCCATATTTCTTCTTATATAATGAAAAAGCTGTGACATGATAGCTGTGAAGCGCGAGGTTGCTGCCTGTGGGATGGGAGGTAGACCGGATCACATGGCAGGTTTTCCGTGGAGCGAATGTCAAGTTAGGAAACTGGCGACAAGTCACTGTACGAATTCATAACGGCCATTGAAATATGGTAACAACGTGTGAGCAACGAAGGACACACACGGGAGAGTGTACA
>DNJM01000024.1 GCA_003489085.1 Lachnospiraceae bacterium | reverse complement strand
GAAAAAAAATCAGGATTTTCAGAGAGTATATCGTACAGGTAAGTCTTTTGCAAACAGATATTTAATTATGTATCGAAAAGAAAATGGTATTAACGGCAACAGAATTGGTATTTCCGTAAGTAAGAAAGTAGGTAATAGTATAGTCAGGCACAGGCTGACACGTCTGATACGGGAAAGTTATAGACTACAAGAAGATAGATTCCAATGTGGATTTGATATCGTTATTATTGCAAGAACAGGCGCAAAGGACAGAACATATGATGAAATAGAGAGCGCATTACTCCACTTGGGAAAACTTCATAATATGATAGATACTGTAAATGGAGATGTAAGTATTGAAAAATATATTGATTAGAATGATCAGGTTCTATCAAAGGCATTTGTCCGGATTAAAGAGATCGGCTTGCTGCGTCTATACACCAACATGTTCTCAGTATGGAATTGAGGCAATTGAAAAGTATGGGGCAGTAAAAGGTGGTCTTTTAACTGTATGGAGAATTATACGATGCAATCCATTTTCGAAGGGCGGATATGACCCTGTACCTTAAAAAAGGATAAGTATGGAGGAAGAACTATGACAGGTATTTTGGCGACGCAATCCAATACATTTATCATAGGGCCGATTGCATGGCTTTTTGGTAAATTAATGAACGGAATTTTTATTGTATTGGACAGTATCGGGATTCAGAACATCGGACTTTGTATCATTTTATTTACAATTGTAATGTATACATTAATGCTCCCGCTGACAATCAAGCAGCAGAAATTTTCAAAAAAGTCTGCAATTATGAATCCGGAGCTTCAGAAGATTCAGAAAAAGTATAAAAATAAAAAAGACCAGGCATCCATGTTGAAACAGCAGGAAGAGATGCAGGCTGTTTATGATAAATATGGAACTTCTCCGACAGGTGGATGCGGTACCATGTTCCTGCAGTTCCCAATCATTCTTGGATTATTTGCCGTTATCCAGAAGGTTCCGGCTTATGTTACAGGAATTAAAAATGCTTATATGCCTTTGGTAAATAAGCTGCTGGAAAGCGATGCTGCTATTAAGGTTATGGAAACGCTGGGAAAAGAATCCCCGATTCTGATCGATCCGAAAAAGTTCGATTATACTCAGGCAAATACGATGGTAGATGCGTTGTATAAATTTCAGACCGGAACCTGGGATCAGCTGGCAGAAAAGCTTCCGGATTTATCAGATCTTATTATTAGTACGGAAAGAGGACTTTCTCATCTGAACAGTTTTCTTGGTATTAATATTGCTGAGACCCCAATGAACCTGTTCATGAATGCGATTAAAACGGGTGCAGTGGTATCTATTATTCTGGCAGTTGCAATTCCGGTTATTTCCGCATTGACACAATGGCTGAATATGAAGCTGATGCCGCAGCAGGATACGGATCCGGACAACCCGATGGCGTCTTCCATGAAGATGATGAATCTGACGATGCCGATATTCTCCATGGTAATGTGTTTTACACTTCCTTCCGGTATCGGTTTATACTGGATTGCAAGTGCAGTTGTACGTTCTATACAGCAGTTGGTAATCAATCGTTATTTTGACAAGAAATCACTGGATGAAATGATAGAAGAGAATCAGAAAAAGGCGGCAATGAAGCGCGAAAAGAAGGGTGTTGCTGCAAAGACACTGAATGAAATGGCTCAGAAGAATGTAAGAAATATTGAAGAGCCTAAGAAGCCGAATAAACCGTCTATGTCATCAGCAGAAAAAGAGAAAAAGATTCAGCAGGCTTCAGAAAAGGGTAAGAATGCAAAAGCAGGCAGTCTGACAGCCAGAGCAAATATGGTAAGAGATTTTAATGATAATAAAAAGAATGAAGGTTAGTATGTTAAGCGGATGGGGGCTTTAGAATGAAAGAAATTACGGTATCAGCAAGGAATCTGGATGACGCGATTACAGAAGCATTAATTGAGCTTGGAATTACCAGCGATCAGCTGGAGTATGACGTGATTGAAAAGGGAAGTGAAGGATTCTTAGGAATCGGAAGAAAACAGGCCGTAATTAGAGCACGTAAGAAATATGTAGCTGAACCTGTAGAAGAGATTGGATTTGAAGATATTAAAACAGATTTTTCAAGTGTAACAGAACGTTTTGGCGCAGCTTCCGTATTAAAAACGGAGAAAAAGAAAGAAACAAAAGAAATAAAAGAGCCAAAGGCAGAAAAACAGGAAGAAAAGAAAGAGCCGAAAAAGGAATTCAAGAAAAAGGAATATCGGAAAGATAACCGGAAAGACTTTAAAAAGGATTCCAGAAGAGAATTTAAAGAACCAAAGGAAGTAAAAAAGGAAGAACCGATACCGTCTGTAAAAAAAGAAGAAGTCAGACTGGCAGAAATTCAGCCGGAGACGAAAACAGCAGTGATTGAGTTTCTGGAAAATGTCTTCAAAGCAATGGAACTGGAAGTGGAAATCGTAACAGAAATTGATGAAGAGGGAGCTCTTTCCATTGAATTAAAGGGCGGTAATATGGGTATCCTGATCGGTAAACGTGGTCAGACACTGGATGCGCTTCAGTATCTGGCTAACCGGGTAGCTAATAAATATCAGGAAGACTTTATTCGTGTGAAGCTGGATACGGAGAATTACCGGAAGAGAAGAAAAGATACACTGGAAAATCTGGCAAGGAACATTGCTTCAAAAGTAAAGAGAACCAGAAGACCGGTATCTTTGGAACCAATGAATCCGTATGAAAGAAGAATTATCCATTCTGCACTGCAGTCAGATAGATATGTATCCACACACAGTGAAGGAGAAGAGCCGTACAGAAGAGTGGTAGTAACCCCAAACAGAAGGGATAGAGCATAATAGAAGTCATTTTCATAACAAGCAGGAACCTGTCGTAATCCATTTGCGGCAGGTTCCTGCTTTCAGCTTGCAAACAGACAGTATACCGGATATAATAATGTTACATTTAGGCTTCTTTCAGGAAGGGTGAAAACAGATGCTAAGACAGGAGACGATTGCAGCGATTTCCACAGCGATGTCCGGTTCCGGAATTGGAATTGTACGTATCAGCGGAGAGGATGCATTTGAAATTATACAGAAAATCTATCGAAATAAATCAGGGAAAATACTGGCAGAGCAGAAAAGTCATACCATTCATTATGGCTACATCGTAGATGGCGAAGAAACGATTGATGAGGTGCTTGTACTGCTGATGAAGGGACCGCACAGCTATACCGGGGAGGATACGGTAGAAATTGACTGCCATGGCGGTATTTATGTTGTCAGAAGAGTACTGGAAACTGCAATCAAATATGGTGCAAGACCGGCAGAGCCGGGAGAGTATACCAAGCGTGCCTTTTTAAATGGACGAATTGATTTATCACAGGCTGAGGCAGTCATGGACGTAATTGAAGCAAAAAATGAGTATGCTCTGAAGAGTTCGGTCAGCCAGCTGAAAGGATCTGTGCAGGAAAAAATATCGGAAATCAGGGAGGAAATTCTCTATCATACGGCATTTATAGAATCTGCCCTGGATGATCCGGAGCATATCAGTCTGGACGGCTACGACGCCAGACTGAAGGAGCAGACCGAAAAGCTGCTGGCAGAGCTTCGCAGGCTGATCGCGTCATCGGAGAATGGCAGACTTTTAAGAGAAGGAATCCAGACCGTGATTCTCGGTAAGCCGAACGCCGGAAAATCCTCTCTTCTCAATGTGCTGGTCGGATCGGAACGGGCGATTGTGACCGATATAGCCGGGACAACGCGGGATCTTCTTGAGGAGACGGTCAATCTGAATGGAATTACGCTGAATATCATTGATACGGCAGGCATCCGCCATTCCGCGGATGTGGTGGAACAGATCGGCGTGGACAGAGCGAGGGAGAGAGCGCAGAATGCGGATCTGATCCTGTATGTGGTGGATTCGTCGACAGCTCTGGATGAGAATGACAGGGAGATTCTAACTTATCTGAAGGGGAAAAAGGCGGTTGTAATTCTGAATAAGTCTGATCTGCCGCCCGTCACGACGGGAGAGGATATCCGAAAAGAGATGGAAGCCGTCTGCGGTGCGGATTCTTATATTGCCGCAGATTCTGAGATTAGAGAGAGCAGAGATGCGGTGGATGGAAATAGGTCTGTATCAGCCGGTTATTTTATCGTAGAGGTTTCTACGAAGCAGGAGAGTGGCATTGATGCGCTTGAGGATGAGATCCGCCGGATGTTCTGTGAAGGAGAGCTGTCGTACAACGATGAGGTGTGTATCACAAACGCGAGGCAGAAAGCATGTCTCTGTGAGGCCGCAGAAGCGCTGAATAAGGTGCTTGAGAGCATAGCGTGCAGAATGCCCGAGGATTTCTATTCCATCGACCTTATGAGCGCTTACAGCGCTTTGGGAGAGGTAACGGGAGAGGCTGTCGGGGAGGATCTCGTGGACAAAATTTTCAGCAGCTTCTGCATGGGAAAGTGAGATCAGCCTTTCTGAAAAGGATGGTCATATGGATATTCTTCTGCGGATATGCAGATACGAATATAAATATGATTCTGCAGTAGAAGAATAACCTGTATACAGGTAGTCAAATTTAGTTGGGAAAATTATGAGCAGAGTAGAAGAATATACAGATGTAGTAGTAGTTGGGGCCGGACATGCGGGCTGCGAGGCAGCGCTTGCGAGCGCGCGGCTCGGGATGGATACGGTCATGTTTACTGTGAGCGTCGACAGCATCGCCCTGATGCCGTGCAATCCGAATATCGGGGGCAGCTCAAAGGGGCATCTCGTGCGCGAGATCGATGCGCTCGGTGGGGAAATGGGTAAAAATATTGACAAGACCTTTATTCAGTCCAAAATGCTGAACAAATCAAAAGGACCTGCCGTCCATTCCCTGCGCGCGCAGGCCGACAAGGCGGATTATTCGAGAAGTATGCGCAGCGTACTCGAACAGACGGAGCATCTTCGGATAAAACAGATGGAAGTCACGGAGCTGATTGTTGAGGATGGTATCCTGACGGGAGTGCGCACATACTCAGGCGCAGTATACCATTGCAGGGCTGCTGTGCTGTGTACCGGAACCTATTTAAAGGCGAGATGCATCTATGGGGACGTCAGCTCCTATACAGGGCCGAACGGGCTGCAGGCGGCCAATTACCTTACAGATTCCCTGCGCAAAAACGGGGTGGAGCTTTACCGGTTCAAGACGGGGACTCCCGCCAGAATTTCGCGCAAATCGATTGATTTTTCGAAGATGGAGGAACAGAAGGGGGACGAGGTGATCATCCCGTTTTCCTTCACGACAGATCCGGCCTCCGTACAGAAGGATCAGGTATCGTGCTGGCTGACTTACACAAATGAACGCACGCACGAGATCATCCGGAACAATCTGGACCGTTCTCCACTGTATTCCGGGATGATTGAGGGGACGGGGCCGAGATACTGCCCGTCGATTGAGGACAAGGTAGTGAAGTTCTCCGACAAGGACCGCCATCAGGTATTTATTGAGCCGGAGGGCATCCACACGCAGGAGATGTACATCGGAGGCATGTCGAGCTCTCTGCCGGAGGATGTACAGCGTGATATGTACCGCACCGTACCGGGGCTGGAGCATGCAGAGATCGTGAGAAACGCGTATGCAATCGAGTATGACTGTATCGATGCAAGACAGCTATCGCTTTCTCTTGAATTTAAGAATATAAAAGGGCTTTTCAGCGCGGGACAGTTCAACGGCAGCTCAGGCTATGAGGAGGCCGCGGCCCAGGGCTTAATAGCAGGGATTAACGCCGCAAGAAAGCTTCAGGGAAAGGAGCCGCTGATCCTCGACCGCTCAGAAGCGTATATCGGCGTCCTGATCGACGATCTTGTGACGAAGGAAAACCATGAGCCGTACCGTATGATGACGTCGCGCGCAGAATACAGGCTTCTGCTTCGCCAGGACAATGCGGATCTGAGGCTGACGAAAAAAGGATATGAAATAGGATTGATCGATAAAAATCGATATAAAAAACTGCTTCAGAAAGAACAGAATATCGAGCAGGAGATCGCCCGTGTCCAATCAGTCTCAATCGGTGCGAATCAGCAGGTTCAGGAGTGTCTGGTGCGCTGCGGCAGCACGGAGCTGAAGACATCGGCAACGCTGGCCGAGCTGATCAGACGTCCCGAGCTATCGTATCAGATGCTCGCTGAAATAGATCCGGACCGGCCCGACCTGCCCGCTGATGTGGGAGAACAGGTAAATATCAATATCAAATATGATGGATACCTTCAGCGGCAGCTCCGGCAGGTAGAGCAGTTCAAGCGTCTTGAGATGAGAAAATTGCCGGAGGATCTCGATTATGATGCGGTCCCGAGCCTGCGTACGGAAGCAAGGCAGAAGCTCAGGCAGTACAGGCCGTCCTCAATCGGTCAGGCGTCAAGACTTGCGGGCGTGTCTCCGGCTGATATATCGGTGCTGCTGATCTATATGGAGCGCAGACGGTAGTTGTGTGAAATAAACGTTTGATAAAAGGTGGAAGGAAAGGAGTATTTGTGGATAAGACAGATATTTTACGGGAAGCGTGTGGAAAAACGGGGATAGAGCTCTCCGACAGGCAGGCCGAACAGTTCATGATCTACTATGATTTTCTCGTGGAGAAGAATAAGGTCATGAACCTGACGGCGATCACTGAATTTGAGGATGTAGTTCTGAAGCATTTTGTGGACAGCATTGCCATTGTGCAGGCGGTCGATCCGAAGCAGTACAACAGCCTGATCGACGTCGGTACAGGAGCCGGATTTCCGGGAGTTCCGTTAAAGATTGTGTTCCCGCACCTCAATGTTGTACTGATGGATTCTCTCAACAAGAGAATACTGTTTTTGAATGAATTAATCGATAAACTTCAATGTAACGATATAAAGGCCGTTCATGCCAGAGCAGAGGATCTTGCCCGCCAGAAGGAATACAGGGCTTCGTTTGATATCTGTGTTTCGCGCGCAGTAGCCAATCTGTCTTCCCTGTCGGAGTACTGCCTCCCGTTTGTGAGAAGAGGAGGACTGTTTGTCTCTTATAAATCGATACAGATCGATGAAGAGATAAACGATTCGAAAAAAGCTGTCTTTCTCCTTGGAGGTAAGCTTAAGGAAAAGAAAGAATTTTATCTTCCGGACAGTGAGATCGGGCGTTCTTTTGTGATAATAGAGAAGGTAAACGAGACGCCTGCAAAATATCCGCGCAAGGCCGGAATGCCGGCAAAAGAGCCGTTGGGAAGGTGACTAATAAGCAGCATCTAAAGATTTACAGAAACATCTTCAGATGCTGCTTGTTTCGATTTAGAAGAAACGGTACATAGTCTCCAGCATTTCATCGTATGATTCGATCTGCGGCAGCAGTTTTGATCCGGAGATTTCATCAACCTCGATATTTTCATTGATTCTGCGGTAGGAAGCTACGATATCATCTTTATATTCATTATGCATTCCATTTACAATCATCATATCGTTGGAGGTATTCTTGAGGGACTGCGTGATATCCACGTTCAGGTAATTGCCCTCAAGACTTGCCAACAATGCTTTGCCGTTGCCTTTGGAGGTATGCGCGTTGTCATAGTACGCTTTTACAATACCCGGAGTGACTTCAAATGGGTTATAAAATACCTTTTCTGTCAGGTAGTATTCAATATTTGTTTTATTGGCAGCAATGTAGTATGCAGACTTTCCGACAATCGGCAGATCAAAGAGACGCAGCAGAATCTTTGATCTTTCATTCGGCGTGTTCTTCAGAACAGAGAGCTTTTTCGGGTTAATCATCATTATTTTGCCGAAAAGCTTGTCATTCAGAGCGTTTGCCATCAGTACGAACGAAGATGACAGACCATTGGCGGCAATATCTGTTTTCTCCCCGATGACATCCTTGACGAAATCAGAGATCATCTGAACATAGAAGAAGTTTGTGTAAGTGATGCAGGGCCTGTCAGATTTACCGCAGCCAATCAGATCAATGGTATAAACCTTGTAATCGCCTGCAAGAGCCTTTGCAATCTGCTTCCACTCGTACGAAGAAGAAAATGCATTCAAATCGTGAATGAGCAGAAGAGGAGTGCCCTCTCCGCTTACATGATAGAAGATATCACCGTGCTTCCAGTGATAATATTTTCCGCTTGATTTGGCTGCTGTGTTGCCGGAAACAGTGGAATCGATAAGCTTATTTATGCAATGCAGGACTCCGAGCGCTGCAGCAGAAATTTTAAGAAGAGATTTTGACTTTTTCATAGTTGTGTTCATTCCTTTCTGGATTATCCAAATGTTTCACGTGAAACATTTTAAACGCTAATAACATACCAATAGTATAAACGAATATTTTGAATGTTACAACGATAAATTTCTTTTCTTTTTAAAATATATGGAGTATGATGGTACTATTCAAATGTTGGTCACTATG
>DNJM01000169.1:1236-4927 GCA_003489085.1 Lachnospiraceae bacterium | reverse complement strand
CACCTTCAACATTTTCTGCTCTGTCATCGATAAAAAAGCATTCTTCCGGCACCAGATTATATTTGTCCAAAAGATACTGATAAATTCTGCTGTCTGGTTTTATGATATGGATATCGCAGGATACGACCACTCCATCAAAATAATCCAACGGTGCAAATCCCGGAAAATACCTGTAAAATGCATCACTTGCATTCGACAGCACATATAGTCGGTATCCTTTTTCCTTTGCATATGCACAGAATTCCCGGGCACCTGGAATCGGCAGCATGCATACATCCCATTTTTCCACACACTGTTTCAGCTCTTTGTGAAGCCGTTCAGGAACCCGGAGACTGACTCCGGCAAAACGATCCTCATCCGCTATATACCCCAAATCTCCCTGTATCCATTCCGGTCCTTCAAAGAGTTCCCGCTTAATCATCTTCCTGTCCTCTTCTGCCCCTACAAAAAGATTCAGGGAAACATCCGGGTCATAGTTCAGCAGTACATTGCCCATATCCAATATAATATTCTTTATCATAACACACATATCGTCCAACTATCTTAGAGGATAATTGAATTTTCCTTTCTCCAGATTTACTTTAGATGTGTTTTCCCATGACAGATTTTACTTGTGATACGGCTCCCCATGTATAATCCGATAGCTTCTGTAAATCTGCTCCAAAAGTACTACCCGCATCAGCTGGTGCGGAAAAGTCATTTTTGAAAAGCTGAGCAGATAATCCGCCCGGTTCAGTACCCGCGGATCCAGTCCGAGAGAGCCTCCGATTATGAATGTAATCTGACTTTTCCCTTCAATACCAAGTAAGTTCATCTTCTCCGCAAGTTCTTCCGAAGACAGCATTTTCCCTTCGATCGCCAATGCAATCACATATGCTCCTTCTTTGATGCTTTTTAAGATTCTCTCGCCCTCTTTTTCTTTAATTTTTTGTTCTTCCGCCTCACTTGCCCGATCCGGTGTCTTTTCATCTGTCAATTCTATGATCTCCAGTTTACAGTATTTTGAAAGCCGTTTCACATATTCCGCAATCGCTCCGGTAAAATATTTTTCCTTTATCTTTCCCACTGTAATCAATGTAACTTTCATCTACTTCTCACTGCTCCGTTTTCTCTTTGTTGTTCCGGAATCTCTGCGCAAAGTAAGCAGTCTGTCTTTTTCTCCTTTGCTTACCTGAAAGGATTCCCGGATTTTCTGAAGGGATTTCCGGTGTGTAAAATCATCCAGTCGGTCACTTTCCAATAATACCCACGTTTTTTCAGGAAATTTTACATAGCACATGGAAATCGCCCAGGCAACTGCCATTTTCACATAATACGCTTCATGCGAAATCGCTGCCATTGCTTCCAGAATACGGTCTATGTAGGTTTCTGTGATAAAATAAATCAAAAACATAACCACTGCAAATCGAAGCTCATACTCCCGGTCACTTTCTGTATACTGCAGCAGATAGGAAAACCAGTGTTCCTCATCCTCTTTGACGAATTTATAGGTAACACAACTGCTGTCGCAGACAGACCAGTTATTGATCTGTGGGATGAATGCATCCAGAAGCTGTTCTCGCTCTGCAATGTCACATTCCAAATAGCCTATCAAAATGCCATGCAGAAGCAGTTCTTCAAAGTATAATTGCTTCTGAAACGGCTGCTCCTGTCTTGCCCATTCGGAAGCAGTATGGATATAGTCCAGTCCGTGATTTTTTGCAAGCTTTTTTGCAATCGAACGAAGCTTCGGCATTCTTACACCCAATATAGGCAAGCTTGCTCCCGGAATCAGGGAACTGTTAAATGCACGGTACTTCTCGTCAGCAGCTTCTATAAGTTCTGTTCTGACCTGTTCAAATATCTCTTCCATAATACTCTATTGGTCCTTTCCGATATTACTGACATTCTACCATGCGAACAAATGTTTTGCAACAGTAATCAGATGATATAAAAGCCATGGAGTTCTGTACTGACAGCTCTCCATGGCTTCTGTTTTATATTTTCATCCGAAATCTTATTTATTGGAAAGATATTCGTGAATTCCCTTTGCACCTGCTTTGCCTGCGCCCATTGCAAGGATAACGGTGGCTGCACCTGTTACAGCATCTCCGCCGGCATATACACCTTCTTTTGTGGTCTTACCATTGTCTTCTTCTGCAACGATACATTTCCACTTATTTACTTCCAGACCTTCCGTAGTAGAAGAAATCAACGGGTTCGGAGAAGTTCCCAGGGACATGATAACAGTATCTACATCGATTACGTACTCGGATCCTGCTACCTCTACCGGACGTCTTCTGCCGGATGCATCCGGTTCGCCCAGTTCCATTTTTACAACTTTCATACCATTTACCCAGCCGTTTTCATCCACCAGAATTTCCTTCGGATTGGTTAACAGATCAAAGATAATGCCTTCTTCTTTTGCATGATGTACTTCTTCTACTCGTGCAGGCAATTCTTCTTCGCTACGACGATATACAATGTGTACCTCAGCGCCCAGACGAAGTGCCGTTCTTGCAGCATCCATAGCTACATTACCACCGCCGACAACAGCAACCTTCTTACCTGCAGCAATCGGAGTATCATAGGAATCATCAAAAGCTTTCATCAGGTTGCTTCTGGTCAGATATTCATTTGCAGAGAATACACCATTAGCATTCTCACCAGGAATACCCATAAACTTCGGAAGACCTGCACCGGATCCGATGAATACGGCTTCAAATCCTTCTTCTTCGATTAACTGATCGATCGTTGTGGATTTTCCAATGACTACGTTTGTTTCGAATTTAACGCCTAATTCTTTAACCTTTTCAATTTCCTTTGCTACAACCTTCTGCTTTGGAAGACGGAACTCCGGAATACCATATACAAGTACGCCGCCGAGCTCATGCAGTGCCTCAAATACAGTTACTTCATAACCCAGCTTTGCAAGGTCACCTGCACAAGTCAGACCTGCAGGACCAGAACCGATCACTGCAACCTTATGACCATTCATGCTTTCTGCTTTTTCCGGTTTGATATCATGTGCCAGAGCATAATCAGCAACGAATCTCTCCAGTTTACCGATAGAGATTGGTTCTCCCTTAATGCCGCGGATACACTGACCTTCACACTGGGATTCCTGTGGGCATACACGTCCGCAGATAGCCGGCAGTGCAGAAGATTTTCCAATAATCTTGTATGCTTCTTCAATATTTCCTTCTTTTACTTCATGGATAAATGCAGGAATATTGATTGCTACAGGGCAGCCTGCAACACATTTTGCATTCTTACAGTTGATACATCTGCTGGCCTCCTCCATAGCTTCTTCCTGATTGTATCCAAGACATACTTCTTCAAAGTTCGTTGCACGAACCTTCGGATCCTGTTCTCTGACTGGTACTTTCTTAAATACATCCATTAGTTGTCACCTCCACAATGACCACATCCGCCGTGATGTGTATCACCTTCCTGTAATTTCAGCATTGCTCTGCCTTCTTCTGTCTTGTACATCTGCTGTCTCTTCATCGCTTCATCGAAGTTTACAAGATGTCCATCAAATTCAGGTCCGTCAACGCATGCAAATTTAATTTCATCTCCAACTCTCAGACGACATGCACCACACATACCGGTACCATCTACCATGATCGGGTTCATACTGACAATTGTCTTGATACCAAGCTTCTTGGTTAACAGACATACGAATTTCATCATGATCATCGGTCCGATT
>DNJM01000169.1:724-967 GCA_003489085.1 Lachnospiraceae bacterium | reverse complement strand
CATGATCATCGGTCCGATTGCAACACATACATCATAAGTCTTGCCTTCTCCAACCAGTTTCTCGATCACGCTGGTTACCATACCGTGATGTCCATAGGTTCCGTCATCTGTACAGATATACAGATTGCCTGCTACCTTTTCCATCATATCCGTAAGGATCAGCATATCCTTTGTTTTGGATCCAACAATAACATCAACATCCACACCGTGTTCCTTCATCCATTTTACCTGTGGATAAACCGG
>DNJM01000169.1:0-377 GCA_003489085.1 Lachnospiraceae bacterium | reverse complement strand
TGCTACAAACAGAATCTTCTTATTCTTTAATTCTGCCGGATCTTCTGCTACAAGTTCAGAAGCACATCCAAGAGGTCCTGTGAAATCTCTGAAGCTGTCTCCTGCCTGCAGTGCAGCCATCTTCTCTGTAGAAGCCCCTACAGTCTGGAATACGATTGTAACGGTTCCTGCTTCTCTGTCGTAATCACAAATTGTAAGCGGGATTCTTTCTCCCTTCTCGTCCATCTTTACGATGACAAACTGACCCGGCTCGCAGTGTTTTGCAACGCGGGGTGCTTCAACATCCATAAGAAAAATCTTATCTGCCAATTTCTCAGCTTTCAGTATCTTATACATCATTGTCCTCCTCCATTAATCACTCTTCTATGATATAATAA
>DNJM01000067.1 GCA_003489085.1 Lachnospiraceae bacterium | reverse complement strand
GGGCGGAGTGACTTCGTCGATGGCTGTCTTGATTGGCTCTAATAATTTGGTTTTAATTCCCAGATAGCGGATTAAAATGTTTATCATGTTTCTTCCTCCGGTTTCGAAGTATGGATCATTTACCACGGCTCATTATACCATATTTTTAAAACAGAGCAAATAAGAAAACTGTCCTGCTATTGGCCGGAAATCTCTGCGTTCAGCCGTTTGATACGTTCTGTCAGCATGTGCAGACTATACTTTTTCATTTCCTCCTGCATGGCAGCTTCAATGTTCCGGTAGGGTTCTTCCAGAACTTCATGGATATAAGCACCCACCGGACAAAGCGGTTCCGGATTCAGGTGAATGCCGATGACCGGATTGTCAGGTTCGGCTTCTACTGCCAGATAGATATCCAGGATGGAGATCTCTTCCGGCGGCCGGTTTAAGCATGCTCCGCCGCCGGCCCCGCGGGTCACTCGTATGATACCGCTGTCCTGCAGCTGACGGAAGAGATTACGGATAATGACAGGATTGCATCCAGTGCTTCTGGCAATGGTTTCACTGTTCAGTTTATGGGTATCAGCGCAAAGATTTATTAAAATCAAACTGTGTATGGCAATGGAACATTTGGTATTAATACGCATAAAATAGCCCCCTTTTCAGTTCTTATGGTATCATTTTAGCAGAAAAAAGTAAACATAAAATGTAATGGTTGACATTACAAATAAGAGGGATTATACTGAATGTAACATTTTAAATTACATTTGGAGGTGTACATATGTTACAGCAGGTGGAGTTTTACTATTTCAGTCCGACAGGCGGAACCAGGAAAGCAGGAGAGATTTTCTGCCGTGCCATTGCCAGGCAGCTGCGGGAAGTAGACTTAGGAAAGGAAATGCATCCGACAGCAAGTCAGAAAGCCGATTTGAGTGTTATGGCCGTACCGGTATTCGGCGGCAGAGTGCCGGCGGCTGCTGTCGAGCGGATTCGGGAATTGAATGGAGAGGGAAAGCGGGCAGTGACCCTGGCTGTATATGGCAACAGAGCATATGAAGATGCACTGTTGGAGGTCAATGATGCGGTAGAGGAATGCGGCTTCCAGATTGCAGCTTCTGCAGCCTTAATCGCGCAGCATTCCATTGTTACCTTTGTGGCAGAGAACAGACCGGATGAAGCAGATGCCAGAGAGATCAGGGAGTTCGCACAGGAGGTAGAGAAAAAGCTTCAGATGGAGCAGACAGAGAAGATCCAGGTACCGGGCAGCCGGCCATATAAGGACGGTATGAAGGGCGGATCCACACCGATGATGCTGGATACCTGTACAAAATGCGGACGATGTGTTTCCGTTTGTCCGGTAGGAGCCATTGATAAAAACAGTGGAGGAATCACTACAGATGCCGGGAAATGTATTCTCTGTATGGCATGTACAGTGAAATGTCCGGAACATGCAAGGATACTTCCACCGCCGATGAAGGCTGTGATGGATGAAAAGCTGGGAGTATTGAAGGATATTCGAAAGGAGAATGAATTTTTCCTGTAAAGAGGACTTTTTAAAATCATGGAAAAATGCGATGCAGTGTGCTAGAATGGAACCGCTATAAAACATAAGACAAAAGGGTGAGAACTATGACAAAAAATATGACAGAAGGGAACCCGATGAAATTGATTCTGATGTTTGCGGTTCCATTATTAATCGGCAACCTGCTGCAGCAGACATACAATATTATTGATGCGGCCATTGTCGGAAGAATTCTGGGGACGGATGCTCTGGCCGGAGTCGGAGCTTCCAGCAGTGTTCAGTTCCTGGTCCTTGGCTTCTGCAGCGGAACCTGCACCGGCTTCGGGATTCCGGTTGCAAAGAGCTTCGGCGCCGGAAAACAGAAGGAAATGCGGAATTATGTATTCAATGCCATGATGCTTACTATGGGACTGGCAGTCATTATGACTGCGGTGTGTACCCTCCTCTGTCCGTGGATTCTGCATATTTTATCTGTACCGGAAGATATTTATACGAATGCATATCAATATCTGCTGGTAATTTTCCTGGGGATTCCGTTCACATTATTGTACAATTTGCTGTCCAGTATCTTACGTTCGCTGGGGGACAGCCGGACCCCGTTTATTTTTCTGGTGATTTCTACGGTTCTGAATATTGGTCTGGACCTGCTCTGTATCATCGTGTTGAAATGGGGATGTGCGGGTGCTGCGATTGCAACAGTTACGGCACAGGCGGTCAGCGGAATTCTCTGTCTGATCTTTATACGGAAGAAGGTCGATATACTTCGAATGTCCAAAGAAAGCTGCCGGATGAAGAGAAATACGGTAGGAAATCTGCTGGCTATGGGACTGCCTATGGGATTGCAGTTTTCTATTACGGCCATCGGAAGTATGGTGATGCAGGCGGCCAATAACGGTCTGGGAAGTGTCTATGTATCCGGGTTTACGGCAGGTATGCGGATCAAGCAGTTTACCATGTGTCCATTTGATGCCATTGGCTCAGCCGTTTCAGTTTTCTGCGGACAGAATCTGGGAGCCGGGAAAGTGGACCGGATCCGGAAGGGAATCCGCGAAGGAATGGGAATTGCTGTGGCATACGGAGCTATGATTGGTCTGGTACTGATCTTCTGTGGAAGAACACTTTCTTTGCTTTTTATCAGCAGGGAGTCGGTTGCCGTATTGGATGCAGCGGCGAAATACCTGCGGTGTCTTGGGTATTTCTACTGGAGTCTCGGACTTCTGAATATCTGCAGGATGAGCACACAGGGAATTGGATTTTCCGGAAGGGCAGTATTTTCCGGAGTAACAGAAATGATTGCCAGAAGTGTGGTGAGTCTTGTATTTGTGGATCTATTCGGTTATACGGCAATTTGCTTTGCTGACCAGACGGCCTGGGTTTCAGCCAGCTTATATATTGTGCCAACGTGTATGCTCTGTGTGCGGAAAGCAGAAAATATGATTGCAGAAACAAAGGGGGAATAAGGCTGTGGAATATAATATCATACATTTGCCGAAGGAAGAGTGGAAGGATCATATTGTTCCGATCGGCTATACAACAAGGGAATACTATGATGTAACGGTAGAAAAGCAAAAAGACGGATTTACGGTCAGCCTCGAAAGAAAGCCCTTTGAAAAGCCGGTTACACATACACCGCAGGAATATGATTTCCCGGATAAGCTGTACCAGGAGTGGTGGCAGGGAGCATGCGCCTGGGGTATCCTGGAAGAGGGAAAGCCTGTGGCAGTGATAGAAACGGCCCCGGAAATATGGTCCAATCGGCTTCGGATTACAGAATTATGGGTAGAAGAGAAATATCAGAAGCAGGGAGTCGGCCATGCCTTGATGGAAGTGGCAAAGGAACAGGCGAGACTCGAGCGACGCAGGGCCATTCTGCTGGAAACCCAGTCATGCAACGTGAATGCGATTGGTTTCTATCTGCATGAAGGCTTTCAATTGATCGGGATGGATACCTGCTGTTATGGAAACCGGGATCTGGAACGAAAGGAAGTGCGGTTAGAGCTGGGATGGTTCCCGGAACGGAAAGCGAAGCTGAGTCGGGAGGAGATAGAGATTCGCAAGGCAGAACCGGGGGATCGGCGGGCCGTAGAAGAAATGACACAAAGAGCGTTCTGGAATCTGTATCATAAGGGCTGCGATGAGCATTACCTGGTTCATAAGCTATGGACCTGCAAGGATTATCTGCCCTGCGACCATTTTGGAATTACCACAGCGGATGGAAAGAACTTTGATGCATTTATGGGAATCGAACTGAAACCGGGCAGTTTGCAGGGAATCCATGGTGCCTTCCATGAAGCTGATGTATTTGGTGAGCTGCTGCCGGAAGATGTGGAGAAGTTCAATGCAGCATTTCCTGCACTTGTGAAGCAGTATTTCCCGGCACAGTGGATTAGGCAGGATAGATAAGTTGCCAAGCATGCGATAAAAAGGTCCAGTGAATCTTTTTGAGTTGCCAAGCATGCGATAAAAAGGTCCAGTGGACCTTTTTGAGTGAAAGAAGCCGGAGATTTGGCACCAATGCATAGTGCCAAATCTCTTTTTGTATTTCTTGAAAAGAAAACAGGTCTGCAGATATAATAAACACATGAAGACAAGAGATTGATTGGCCAATCATACCTCTGATGTAAAGCAAATAATCTTAAAGAGGTGTGAAATCAATGAAAGAAAAAGTCCAGGTATTTGGAAGATTTTTGAGCGGCATGGTGATGCCGAATATTGGAGCGTTTATTGCCTGGGGACTGATTACTGCACTGTTTATCAAAACAGGCTGGTGTCCCAATGAACGATTTGCAGCATTAGTATCTCCGATGTCAAGGATGCTGCTGCCACTTTTAATTGCCTATACAGGCGGTGAAGTAGTTGCAGGAAAACGGGGCGGTGTGATCGGTGCGATCGCAGCAATGGGTGTCATTGTAGGCTCCGAAGATCCGATGTTTATTGGAGCGATGATCGTAGGCCCTCTGGCAGCATGGATCATTAAGAAATTCGATCAGCTGATGGAGAATCATATAAAAGCGGGCTTCGAGATGCTGGTAAACAACTTTTCCGTGGGAATTATCGGAGCCATACTTGCCGTACTTTCTATGGTCGTAATCACTCCGCTGGTCAATCTGCTGAACCAGGCGATGAGTGCAGGGGTAGGCTTCTTTGTGGATCATGGATTGCTGGCGCTGACCAGTGTATTTATCGAACCGGCAAAGGTATTATTCCTGAATAATGCGATTAATCATGGGATTCTGTCCCCGATGGGAATCCGTCAGGTAGAGGAAATTGGAAAGTCCATTTTCTTCCTGCTGGAGGCGAATCCGGGACCGGGACTTGGAATTCTGCTGGCATACTGTATTGCAGGAAAAGGAAATGCGAAAAGCTCCGCACCGGGAGCGGTAATTATCCATTTCTTCGGAGGTATTCATGAGATTTATTTCCCGTATATTCTGATGAATCCGCTGCTTTTGATTTCTGTCATTGCAGGTGGAGCAAGTGGAGTCTTTCTGTTCGATCTGTTTGATGTAGGTCTGACATCTGCTGCATCTCCGGGAAGTATTCTGGCGATTACCATGATGGCGGAGCGCCACTGCTATGTCGGATTATTTATCGGTGTACTGGTATCGGCAGCGGTATCTCTGGTGATCTCCCTTCCGATTCTGAAATTTATGGGCAAGGATATGTCACTGGAAGAGGCACAGCAGAAAAAGGATGCTATGAAGCGTCAGGCAAAAGGAATTGCAGAAGCAGCGGAAGAACCAAAGGCAGAGGGACAGAAATCCAGTGGAAGGATCCGTAAAATTGCATTTGCATGTGATGCCGGAATGGGCTCCAGTGCAATGGGCGCAACGGTACTGAAGAAGAAGATTGCAGCGGCAGGTCTGGAGGGGATCGAAGTCATTCACACTCCTGTTTCCAGTATTCCGGCGGATGTACAGATTGTTGTGACGCATCAGGAGCTGGGAGAACGTGCAGCACACAGTAATCCGAACGCAGAGCGTATTCTGATTACCAATTTCCTTGCAGCACCGGAATACGAGACTTTGGTGGAAGAACTGAAAAAACGAAATCAGGGATAATTTGTGAAAAAAGATTG
>DNJM01000122.1:2515-3401 GCA_003489085.1 Lachnospiraceae bacterium | reverse complement strand
ATAAAGGAGATTATTTGTTGATTTGGCAATAAAACAGAGAGGGCTACAGATGTCCCGTGCCCTCTCTGTTTTAATTTCATAATGACAGGTTTTACCGTTGACTTGGAAGATTTGGCGGTTCTGTGCCGCTATTATGTAAGTCTTAGCTTAACTGCACCTCTTTCGCTTCTTCCGGTTTGAATTCGTTGTACAGGTCGTAGATGTTGTGGCCTGTGGATTCGCTGAGTACGCGGCCTTCCAGAGAATAGCAGCGGATAAAGCGTTTCTTATCGATTGCTGACCAGTGCTCTACATCCCATGACATATAACCGTCTTCATCGGATTTCTTTTCGTTTAAAATCAGATCTACCTGACGGCCTTCTACCATAATATCGATTAATTTCTTGGTATCTGCTTCTAATTCCACTTTGTTGACTGTGTCAAATACTTTCATTTGATTGCCCTCCCTGACATAATATGTAGATATTCTATATTGAATTATAGTATCTTTTTTCGCATAATACAAGCGTAAAAATCGATCTTATGGTATCGCACATTGCTTCTTCTGCTGTTTCTGTGTTAAAATCGTTAAGAGAAATGCAGAAATACATATCGGAGGGAATTTACTATGATTATAGATACACATGCACACTATGATGATGAACAGTTTGATGAGGACCGGGAACAGCTCCTGGTTTCGCTTGCCGAAGAGGGAATCGAGAAGGTGATCAATGTGGGAGCCTCTCTGGATTCCTGCAGGCGTACGCTGGAGCTGACAAAGCAATATCCATTTCTGTACGCGGCAATCGGCGTACATCCGAACGAGGTGGGGACGTTGAATGAGGAAGCATTTGCCTGGCTGCGGCAGGCATGTCAGGAGGAAAAGGTTGTGGCGGTCGGAGAGATC
>DNJM01000122.1:0-2211 GCA_003489085.1 Lachnospiraceae bacterium | reverse complement strand
GGTTGTGGCGGTCGGAGAGATCGGTCTGGACTATTACTGGGATAAATCAGAGAAGGACCTGCAGAAGGAGTGGTTCATCCGTCAGCTGTCATTGGCAAGAGAGCTGTCTCTGCCATTCTGTATCCACAGTCGGGACGCAGCGGAGGATACGCTGCGGGTTATGAAGGAATATGCCTCGGATTTGCCGGGGGTGATCCATTGTTATTCTTACTCGCCGGAGCTGGCGAGGGAATATCTGCATATGGGATATTATATTGGTGTCGGCGGTGTTGTGACATTTAATAATGGAAAGAAATTGAAGGAGACCGTGCGTATGGCTCCGTTGGACAGGATTCTGCTGGAGACGGACTGCCCGTATCTGTCACCGGTGCCGTATCGGGGCAAGCGTAACAGTTCTCTGAATCTGGTCTATGTGGCGAAAGAGATTGCAAGAATTAAGGAAATCAGTTATGATGAAGTGATAGAACAGACAAAGAAGAATGCGAAAAAGCTATTTGGTATATAGATTTATAGGAGATAAGAAGGAGGCCTGTATGCCGGAGCCAACATTAGGGAATCCGCAGAATACGATTGCGGTATTACAGAAGTATAATTTTTCCTTTCAGAAGAAATTTGGCCAGAATTTTCTGATTGATACACACGTCCTGGATAAGATTATTCGGGCGGCCGAGATTACAAAGGAAGATATGGTGCTGGAAATCGGGCCGGGAATTGGAACGATGACACAGTATCTGGCCAATGCAGCGGGAAAGGTAATCGCAGTGGAGATTGATAAGATGCTGATCCCGATTCTGGAAGATACCCTGAGTGGATTTGAGAATGTCCGCGTGATCAATGAGGATGTTCTGAAGGTGGATATTGAAAAGCTGGTGCGTGAGGAGAACGGCGGGAGGCCGATTAAGGTCGTAGCGAACCTTCCGTATTATATTACGACACCAATCATCATGGGGCTGTTTGAAAATCATGTGCCGATGAAGAGTATTACGGTTATGGTGCAGAAGGAGGTGGCAGACCGGATGCAGGTAGGGCCGGGAACGAAGGATTACGGTGCATTGTCGCTGGCAGTACAGTACTATGCGAGACCGTATATAGTAGCAAATGTACCGCCGAACTGCTTTATGCCGCGGCCGAAGGTAGGATCTGCCGTCATCCGGCTGGAGAGGTATGAGGAGCCGCCGGTACGGGTGGAGGATGAGAAGCAGATGTTTCAGATCATCCGTGCATCTTTTAACCAGCGCCGGAAGACGTTGGTAAATGGTCTGTCCAATGCTGCGGAGCTGGATTTTACAAAGGAATGCATTCAGTCCGCGGTGGAAGCGCTTGGAAGAGGTGCAAGTGTCCGCGGAGAGGCATTGTCTCTGGAGGAGTTTGCGAGATTATCCAATTTGCTCAGTGAAATGAAATAAAAGAAACCAGAACAGCGGGAATGTAAAAAGGAGGATGGAACGTATGAGATATGAATTAAAGGGAGATACTCTTCCGGTTGTGATCTGCCATCTGGAGGATGGGGAAAGGATGATTACAGAGCGGGGATCAATGGCGTGGATGTCACCGAATATGCGGATGGAAACCTCTGCACGGGGCGGACTTGGAAAAGCGTTTGGAAGAATGTTTTCCGGAGATTCCATGTTCCAGAATATTTATACGGCAGAGAACGGTAATGGGCTGATTGCATTTGCTTCCAGTTTTCCTGGTTCCATTAAGCCATTTGAGGTGAATGCCAGACAGGAGTACATTTTTCAGAAAAGTGCCTTCCTGGCAGCAGAGGAAGGTGTGGAGCTGTCCGTGCATTTCCACAAAAAGTTCGCATCCGGATTGTTCGGAGGAGAGGGATTCATTCTGCAGAAAGTATCCGGACGAGGACTGGTATTTGCGGAGTTTGACGGGCATGTGGTGGAATACGAGCTGCAGCCGGGACAGAGGATCGTGATCGATTCCGGATATCTGGCGGCAATGTCCGCGAGCTGTCAGATGGATATTCAGACGATTTCAGGGGTGAAGAATGTAGTCTTCGGCGGGGAAGGTCTTTTTAATACTGTGGTGACCGGCCCGGGACATGTATGGCTGCAGACGATGCCGATCAGCAGTGTGGCGGGTGCATTAAGACCATATTTCCCGACCGGAAATTAGAACTTTTATATTATTTTCAGTATTATAATAAAGATTTCATTTTTAGAGTAGTTGTATTTTTATCCCTAATTTAGTATACTG
>DNJM01000054.1 GCA_003489085.1 Lachnospiraceae bacterium | reverse complement strand
TTTAAGGGAACCGGCAATATGGAGCTGGTGCTTGACAGAAAGCTTTCTGAGAAACGAATTTTTCCTGCGGTGGATATTCAGAAGTCCAGCACCAGAAGAGAGGATCTGCTGCTGACGAGGGAAGAGCAGGAGGCAGTTTATCTGATGCGACGTTCTTTGAATGGTATGAAGGCGGATGAAGCGGCAGACAATATCCTGAATCTGTTTTCGAGGACCCGAAATAACGTAGAATTTATCCAAATGGTTAAGAAAACCAAGTTTTTTTAAAAAAATTTAGAAAAAATATGCTGTGAACTGAAAGATAGAACTTGCAAAGAGAAGGAAGATATGTTACAATAACAACGCTGTTTAGGTGACAATGATTGCGGGCATTCGCCGGCAAGTAAAATTGCGACAGGCCGAGTGCTATCGCGTAACATAATTATTAAGGATAGAAGAGGTGAAAATCATGAAAGAAGGAATCCATCCAACATACCATCAGGCAACCGTAACCTGCAACTGTGGAAATACATTCGTTACAGGTTCTACTAAGAAAGACATTCACGTAGAAATCTGTTCCAAATGTCATCCGTTCTACACAGGACAGCAGAAAGCAGCTCAGGCTCGCGGACGTGTTGATAAGTTCAACAAGAAATACGGAATTAAATAGTGTAGTGCGAAGGTTGAGGTTTTCGAATCTCAACCTTCTTGTGTAATCGGGAAGGAATTTGAAATATGAAATCATCCAATATTGGCGGACAGGCAGTGCTGGAAGGCGTTATGATGCGAAATGGCGGCAGGTACGCAGTAGCAGTCAGAAAGCCGGACGGAGAAATTGTAGTAGATGTACAGGATTATAAGAGCATCGTGAAAAAATGGACCTGGCTGACTACCACACCATTTATCCGCGGTGTTTTTAATTTTGTGGACTCTTTGATTCTGGGCATGAAAACACTGATGTTTTCCACCAGCTTTTTTGAAGAAGAAGAAACAGCGGGAAGGGAACGGCAGCTAAATGAAGCTGAAGCGAGAAAGCAGGAGAAAAAGGAGAATCTGATGATGGGGATGACGGTGGCATTTTCCATTGTTCTGGCTGTGCTGCTGTTCATGGTGCTTCCATATATATTATCCAGCTTTTTGAGGAGACTGGGACTATCTGATATCATGTTTGCAGTCAGCGAAGGGCTGATACGCCTTTCCATTTTCTTTTTGTATATCATTCTGATTTCCAGAATGGAAGATATCAAACGGGTTTTCATGTATCATGGAGCCGAGCATAAGTGTATCAACTGTATTGAACATGGTCTGGAGCTGAATGTAGAGAATGTACGGAAGAGTTCCAAACAGCATAAGCGCTGCGGAACAAGCTTCCTGCTTTTTGTTATGGTAGTGAGTATCATTGTGCATTTCTTTATTCAGTTTGATTCGGCAGTGCTGAATGTAGTGGTGCGCATTGCATTGCTTCCGGTGATTGCAGGCATTTCCTATGAGCTGATTAAGCTTGCCGGAAGCAGTGAGAATCCGGTGATCAATCTGCTGAGTAAGCCGGGACTTCTTCTGCAGAAGCTGACAACCAGTGAGCCGGATGATGATATGATTGAAGTTGGTATCCGATCCGTAGAGGCAGTCTTCGACTGGAAGACATTTCTGAAAGAGAATCATCGGTAATGCGTGGATTCGTATGGCAGATAAGAAAATCTGATGGAAGGAAAGAATGAGATATGACACTGGCAGAGGCTGTTATATATGGTGAAAAGATGCTCAGGGACGCCGGCATTGCGGAGGCCTCTCTGGATGCATGGTATCTGCTGGAGTATGTAATGGGAATATCCCGTGCCATGTATTTTGCAGACAGCAGGGTAAAGCTGGAAGAGAAACAGGAAAAGGCGTATCAGAGCTGTATTGAGCGAAGGGCGGCCAGAATTCCTCTGCAGCATATTACAGGTGTGCAGGAATTCATGGGGCTGGAATTTCAGGTAAATGAGCATGTTTTGATTCCAAGACAGGATACGGAGTGTTTAGTAGAGGAAGCACTTTTGTTTCTAAAGCCGGGGATGCGAGTTTTGGATATGTGCACCGGCTCCGGCTGTATTCTGATCAGTTTACTGAAGCTGTGTGAACAACAAAACCCGGTCATGTGGAAAGAAGTGCCGACAGTCGGCGTGGGTGTGGATATCTCCGCTGATGCGCTGGAGGTTGCCCGTAATAATGGCAAAAGGCTTCAGACGGATGTCTTGTGGAAGCTGGGGGATCTGTTTCAGGCTGTGGAGGGTGAGGCGGCCTTTGACCTGATTGTGTCTAACCCGCCATATATTCGTACGGAAGTGATTGCCGGTCTGGAAGAAGAGGTGCGGCTGTACGATCCGTGGCTGGCATTGGACGGCAAGGAAGATGGACTGTATTTTTATAGGCGTATGACAGAAGAATGCGGCCGCTGTCTGAAAAAAGGAGGCAGGCTACTGTTCGAGATTGGACACGATCAGGCGGAAGCTGTGACAGAGCTGATGGAAAAGCAGGGATTTCAGAAGATATACGTGAAAAAGGATCTGGCAGGTCTTGACCGCGTCGTGTCCGGTGTGTACAATAATTGAGAAAGCAGGAGGGAATACAGATGTTTGATAAATTAGAAGATTTGCTCATTCGATTTGAAGAGATTATGGGAGAGCTGCAGGAACCGGACGTTGCAAATGATCAGAAGCGTTTCCGGGAGCTGATGAAGGAGCAGGCAGAGCTTGCTCCGATTGTAGATGCATATAAGGAATATAAGAAAGCAAAGCAGGATATTGCGGACAGTGAAGAGCTGCTGGAGATAGAAAGTGACGAAGAAATGCGTGAACTGGCCAAGGAAGAGCTGACAGATGCCAAGAAGCGTGTGGAAGAGCTGGAACATGAGTTGAAGATTCTTCTGCTGCCGAAGGATCCGAATGATGATAAAAATATCTTTGTTGAGATCCGTGCAGGAGCAGGTGGTGATGAGGCAGCCCTTTTTGCAGCGGAGATTTACCGGATGTATGCCCATTATGCGGAAAGCAGAAGATGGAAGACAGAGTTGATTTCCTTTAATGAAAATGGAATCGGCGGCTTCAAAGAAGTCGTATTCATGATCAGTGGACAGGGAGTCTATTCCCGAATGAAATATGAAAGCGGTGTACACCGTGTACAGCGCGTTCCGGAGACGGAATCCGGCGGGCGAATCCATACTTCTACGATTACGGTGGCAGTGATGCCGGAGGCGGAAGAGGTTGATGTGGAAATCGATATGAATGATTGTAAATTCGATGTATTCCGGGCTTCCGGTAATGGCGGACAGTGTGTCAATACGACGGACTCAGCAGTGCGGCTGACCCATATTCCGACCGGAATCGTCATCTCCTGCCAGGATGAAAAATCCCAGCTGAAGAACCGGGATAAGGCGCTTAAGGTACTGCGTGCCAAGCTATATGAGCTGGAATGCCAGAAGCAACATGATGCAGAGGCGGAGGCCAGAAGAAGTCAGGTTGGAACCGGAGACCGCTCCGAGAAGATCCGTACGTATAATTTCCCACAGGGACGTGTGACAGAACACCGGATCAAGCTTACGCTGTATCGTCTGGATGCAGTGATGAATGGAGATCTGGATGAGATCATCGACAGCCTGATCGCGGCTGACCAGGCAGCGAAGCTGGCGGGGATGAATGAAAATTTATAAAGGAAAGAGAGACCTGTTTCGGTCCGCAAGATCGGAACAGGTTTTTTTCATGGATTTTATTGCTCCATAGACAAATCAAACGTATAATAGATCTGTGGGAATATACAAAAGAGGAGGAACATTTATGCCGTCAACCTATGCACATTATACATTTGGAAGAAAGGTGTATCAGCACCTTCCGGAGGATCTGCGCAGGATTGTGGATACACATCGTCAGCTGTATTGTATTGGCCTGCATGGCCCGGATATATTTTTTTACTATAAAGCGTTGAAAAAGAATCCGGTCAGTCAGCTTGGCCATGGCATGCACGGGGAACCTGGAGAAAGATTTTTCAGGCGGGCAGCGGAAATACTGAAAAAGCAGGAGTCTCAGGAGGAGAAGGAGCAGCTGGCTGCTTATCTGCTGGGCTTTCTCTGCCATTTTGCTCTGGATATCAGATGTCATGGCTATGTCGAAAGCAAGATACAAAGAAGCGGGATTACACATTCGGAAATCGAAGTGGAATTTGACCGGTATCTGATGGTGGAACGGGGAATCAACCCCTGCATCCATCGATTGACCAGACACATTGTACCATCTGAAGAGAATGCAGAGGCGATAGCAAAGGTTTTCCCGGAGCTGACCGCGGAGCAGGTGGAAGCTTCCCTGAAGGCTATGGTCTTCTATGACCGGCTGCTGCTGGCACCCTGGGATGCGAAACGGCAGATTCTGTATCTGGGAATGAAAGTGATCGGCCAGTATGAGGGAATGCACGGGTTGGTTGTGAACAAAGAGCCGAATCCGGACTGCAGAGACAGTAATCTTCGCCTGGAAAAGCTGATGAAGCAGGCTGTAACATACGTTCAGGAGTTATATGAAAACTACCTGGGTTACCTGAAGGGAGAGAACGGGCTGTCGGCAGAATTCCAAAAGGATTTTTCCGCCGGAAAGAACTGGGAGCAGATCCCGGTATACTCATATGAGGAGGAACTGCACTATGAAATTTAAGCTGAATGGTATGGAGAAACGATGGATTCTGTACGATGTGGGAAATTCTGCCTTTACCCTTCTGGTATCAACGATCATGCCGATTTATTTTAATTACCTTGCGGGAAAAGAGGGGATATCTGCTGTCAACTATCTGGCCTATTGGGGGTATGCAGTTTCTGTGTCTACCTTAATTGTAGCAGTGTTAGGGCCGGTGTTAGGAACGGCTTCTGATCTGAAAGGATGGAGGAAGAAGATCTTTCTGGCTTCACTGGCAGTTGGGGCCCTGGGGTGTGTCTGGCTGGGATTTGTACAGTCCTGGCTTTGGTTCCTGATATTATTTATACTTGGAAAATCAGCGTACTCTTTAAGTCTTGTCATCTATGACTCTATGCTGACGGATGTGACGACAGAAGAGCGTATGGACGAGGTATCCGCACATGGATATGCGTGGGGGTATATCGGAAGCTGTATTCCTTTTGTGCTCTGTCTGCTTCTGGTATTGGGGTATGAAGCAATCGGAATTACCATGGAACTGGCCATGGGGCTGGCATTTTTGCTGGTAGCTATATGGTGGGTGGGCTGTTCGCTGCCTTTGATCAAAAGGTATCGTCAGTCACATTATGTGGAAGCAGATTCTCATCCGGTGGCGTCCAGTATGAAACGCCTTGGCGGTGTGTTCTATGAACTGAAAAAAGAGAAAAAAGTACTGTTTTTCCTGATTGCATTTTTCTTTTATATAGATGGCGTATATACGATTATTGACATGGCGACTGCGTACGGGACGGCACTGGGACTGAACAGTACCGGACTGCTTTTGGCACTTTTGCTGACACAGATTGTAGCCTTTCCGGCAGCACTTTTCTTCGGACGTCTGACCAGAACCCGAAAGAATTCCAGTCTGATTCTGATTTGTATCGGAGCATATTTCTGTATCGCTGTATATGGAATTATTTTGACAGAGCAGTACCAGTTCTGGATTCTGGCAGTCTGTGTGGGAATGTTCCAGGGAGCGATTCAGTCCCTGTCCAGAGCATACTATGCCAGAATCATACCGCCGGAAAAATCAGGTGAATATTTCGGCATCTATGATATCTGCGGAAAGGGAGCTTCTTTTCTGGGGACACTTCTGGTATCTGCGGTCAGTCAGGCAACAGGCAGTGTCAATTACGGTGTCGGTGCGCTTTCGGTGATGTTTTTACTGGGAATGCTGTTCTTCATGAAAACGGAACGGGTAAACCAGGTGAAAAGATAGGAGAAGGAAATGAAAGAGAAACTAAAGAAATTATTTGCTTATTATAAACCATATCGTTTTCTGTTCTATAGTGATATGTTTTTTGCCATTCTGGGAGCAGGTATCACGCTTGTGATTCCGCTGATCGTCAGGTACATCACGAATCAGGTAGTGTATTATGAAACAGCACAGGCAATGGAGGCAATCGTCCGGCTGGGCGCGTTGATGATTGTATTGGTTCTGGGTGGATTCATATGTGATTTTTATATTGCCTATTATGGACATCGCATGGGTTCTATGATGGAGGCAGATATGCGCCGGGATATTTTCGGCCATTATCAGAAGCTGACATTTGCATTTTATGATAATCAGAAGGTGGGGCATCTGCTGTCCAGGATTACAAGTGATTTATTTGATATCAGTGAGCTTCTGCATCATGGACCGGAGGATCTGCTGATTTCTGTGATCAAGCTGATCGGTTCCTTTGTGATTCTGGCAAATATTAATCTGAAGCTTACACTGGTTGCATTTGCCTTTATTCCCGTGATGGTACTTTTTGCCGGGTATTATAACCGTAAGATGAAGAAGGCATTTGCCCAGAATCGAGCAAGGATGGCAGATATCAACAGCCAGATTGAAGACAGTCTTGCAGGAATCCGTGTTGTGAAGTCCTTTGCAAATGAAAAGGAGGAGCTGCAGAAATTTGAAAAGGGAAATAAAAAATTCGTAGCTTCCAAGCGGACGAGCTATCTGTATATGGGAATTTATCATTCCGGATTAAATGCGCTGACAACGCTGGTAACTGTGGGGGTTCTTCTGGCAGGAATGAGTTTCCTGACGACAGGGAAACTGATCGTAACGGATTTGATTACGTTTTTGCTGTACATCAATAATTTTACGGAACCGGTTAAGAAGCTGGTGAATTTTACAGAACAGTTTCAGAATGGCTATACGGGATTTGAGCGTTTCCTCGAGATTATGTCTATTGCGCCGGATATTGAAGATAAAGAGGATGCGGTGCATATTGAGAACCCAAAAGGGGAAATTGTATTTGATAAGGTGTCCTTTTCCTATCCGGAGAATGAGGAAAAGGTACTGCAGGATGTGAATCTTACGGTGAAGGCGGGAGAGTATGTAGCATTGGTTGGTCCATCCGGAGTGGGAAAAACAACGATATGCAGTCTGATCCCCCGGTTTTATGAGGTTACCGCAGGCCGGGTGCTGCTGGATGGAAGGGATATCCGTGACATTAAGCTGAATGATCTGCGGAATAATATCGGTATTGTACAGCAGGATGTATATCTGTTTGCAGGTACGATTATGGAAAATATCCGATATGGAAAGCCGGGCGCAACGGACGAGGAAGTGATCCGGGCAGCCAAAAGTGCCAATGCACATGAATTCATTATGGCATTTCCGGACGGCTATGATACGGACATCGGACAGAGAGGCGTGAAGCTTTCCGGAGGGCAGAAGCAGCGTCTGTCCATTGCGAGAGTATTTTTGAAAAATCCCCCGGTGTTGATTTTTGATGAAGCGACATCAGCGCTGGACAATGAAAGCGAGAAAATCGTTCAGCAGTCTTTGGAACAGCTGGCGAAAAACAGGACGACCTTTGTAATCGCACACAGGCTTACAACAATCCGAAATGCACAGAGAATTCTGGTGTTAAATAACGGAACCGTGGCAGAGGAAGGAACACACGAAGAGCTTCTGGAAAAGAAAGGAATCTATGAAAACCTGTATCATATGAATTTTGCTTCGTAGTATGAGGAAAATAAAAGATAAAATTTTGGAGACAGCAGGAAGGATGGATGGCAGCATGGAGATTGAATTTAAAAAGCCGCAGCTGGAGGATAAAGAAATCATTTCACATTATTTTAGAACGTATGCCTCCAGAAGCTGTGACAGAACCTTTATCAATGGATATCTGTGGGCAAGGTTCTATCATGCAGGCTGGGCAATTGTAGAGGATACGCTGGTTTTCCGGGATATTGTAGATGGTGAGTGGAGTTATTCTTATCCGGCCGGGACAAAGGAAAATGTAAAGAAGGCGCTGCTCGCAATGGAAGAATATACGGATGTGCAGGGGCATGAGCTGTATCTGCATGGAGTTACGCGGGAATTTGAAGCAGAGCTGAACGAGCTCTTTCCGGGGAAATATCAGGTGGAATATGACAGAGATCTGGCGGATTATGTGTATGAATCGGAGAAACTGGCGTTGCTTTCCGGGAAAAAGCTGCATGGCAAGAGAAACCATGTGAATAAATTCAAAACGACCTATCCAGACTGGAGTTATGAACGTCTGACAAGAGAAAATCGGGAGGAATGCTTCCAGATGGCATTGCTGTGGCGGGAAGAAAATGGCTGCAATGATGACGAAGAAAAAAATGATGAAATGTGTGTGGCACTGAATGCTCTACGGTTGTTTGAAGAGCTGGATGCAGTTGGAGGGGTCTTAAGAGTCGGTGGAAAAATTGTGGCCTTTACGATTGGAGAGCCGATCAATGAAGATACCTTTGTGGTACACATTGAGAAGGCTCTTGCAGAGTACGAAGGGGCTTATACGATGATTAACCAGCAGTTTGTGCAGCATGAATGTATGGGCTATCTGTATGTTAACCGGGAGGATGATGCCGGAGTGGAAGGGCTTCGGAAGGCGAAGCTTTCGTATAAACCGGCATTCCTGGTAGAAAAAGGAAGGGCAGCGATTCGGCGGCAGGAGGCTGCTTCAATAGAATAAAAGACGGGCTGTGAACCTGCTGCAGGGGAAAATCTGCAGGGTACACAGCCCGTCTTCG
>DNJM01000060.1 GCA_003489085.1 Lachnospiraceae bacterium | reverse complement strand
CGGAATCCGTTTACCGATATTATAGGAAATCGTACACCCCATCTGCACGGCTACTCCTTCCCTGCCTACACTGCCGCCTGTCAGATGTGTCAGCCAGGTACCTCCCATGGCAAAGGGAAGCAGACGAAGCGGAATCTCATCCCGCTTCTCATCATGGGTTTCAAATACCAGCCCCATTCCCTTTTTGCAGTCGCCTCCCCATTTCTGATAAAGCCAGATTAACAATACTCCTGTGAATGGAAGCAATGGCAAAAGCCATATCGTATGTTCCTTTCTAAATTCCGTAATATATTTCAATCCTATACCAAAGATCGCATCCATGCCCCCGGCAAGCATACCGGCGGCTGCAGCAGCCATTGTCAATACCAGCAGCTGCCCATAATACACCGCAACATTTTGTTCTTCTCTCATTTTTTAACATCCTTTAACCTTATTTTCTCTTCTGCAATCGACAGAGCTGCTGGTCTACAGCCACAGAGCCGCTGCCGTACCGGCGCACAAAAAAGGCCCCAGCGCAATATGCGAATTTCTTTTCAGACGGCCGCATGCCACTCCAAAAGCACAGTATCCTCCCGCAAGCAGAACCGCCACGCAAAAAGCTGCTGCACTCTCCCACAGTCCCAGCATCCATCCGGCTGCTGCCATATACTTGATATCACCTCCGCCGACTGCGCCCGGGCAGATCATATCTGTCATGAAAAGCCCTGTACTGATGGCAAATGCGCCGATGATATGCACCCAGATTCTGTCTCCGGAAAGCCAGATCCCAGGGGTTCCGCACACGAACAAAAGGAAGGTCAGTCGATCCGGAAGCTTCCGTTTCTTCAGATCCGTCTCGGCAATCCGGACCAGAATTGCTGTGACCATAGCTTTCCACATCACTTCCGCCATTGCACCTCTCCTTTCTTTTCACTGTCCGCACTTCATCACAACGCCCCTTTTCACTCCGTTTTATTATAAAGGTTTTTCCTGTGAAAAGCTACCAGAATATCTCTTTTCTATCTGCTTTCTTGACAGTCTGTCCTGGAATCACTAAAATGAATATAGATACTTAAAAACAGGCCAGTAAAGGATTCTATTGTATGATGAAGAAATATGACAGCATCACGCTAAAGGAAGAGCTGATTATTACAGAGATCTATTCGATCCACTATTTTGAATATTCCAAGGATTTTGTCTATGAAGGGGAATCTCATGATTTCTGGGAATTGCTTTGTGTGGACAATGGGGTCATCGAAGTTACTGCCGATGACCGTATCGTCACTCTGAAAAAAGGCGAGATGATCTTTCATAAGCCAAATGAGTTCCATGCCCTCCGTGCAAATGGAAAGACCGCTCCGAATCTGGTCGTCATCTCCTTTGACTGCCATGCGCCTTGTATGCGTTTTTTCGAAAACCAGATTATTTCCATTGACACTACGGAAAACTTCTATATGGGACAGATTTTGACTGAAACCAAAAAGACCTTCTATACACCGCTGAACAATCCCTATATCTGTAAGCTGGAGCGTTATCCGAATACGGCATTCGGCAGTGAACAGATTATTAAGCTGTCTCTGGAATCCATGCTGATCAGTATTTTCCGTCGGTGCTTCAGCTCGGAAGCACTCCTGAACTACCCGGAGCTGGACCACCCTATGCTTCGAAGAAACAACGATGAACTGGTCAGCCAGGTTGTACAATACCTGAATCTGCATATCGAGGATCATCTGACTGTCGCACAGATCTGTAAAGACAATATGATTGGCCGCTCCCAACTGCAGAAACTCTTTCATCAGAAAAAAGGCTGCGGTATCATTGAATACTTTTCCTATTTGAAAATTGATATGGCTAAGAAGCTGATCCGTGAAAATCGATATACCTATTCTCAGATTGCAAGTCTTCTGGGCTATTCCTCTTACCAGTACTTTTCTTTGCAATTTAAGAAATATACACGCATGACACCATCCGAATACAACTCTTCAGCAATCAGCTTTTTTGAAAACGATAAAAATTAAATGCAAAAACGGTCCGCCGGCTTTTGAGCCATTGCAGACCGTTTTTCTTATTATAGATTTCTTCTTTCCTTCTATCTTCCTCTTACAGGGCTGCCTTGATTGCCTGATGAATCCGTTCCCGCATGTCAATCAAATACGAAATGGATCTTGGATATTCCTCAATGGTCAGAATTTCTTCTCCATCCGGCTCCAGGCAGGCAAGTACTGCTTCCCGGCCGGAAAGCTTTTCCAATGCTGTCATCGCACAATAGTCGGACATGGCCTCGTCCATCAGCATTGTACGAATCGATTCCACAGGCTTTCCATCCTTTCCGGGATATACCAGGAACGGATCTCCGGATGGGAAAGCACCACCTGCATCCGTACAACGATACGGATCAATCGGATACAGAGAATATTCTGAATTATAAAAATTATATCCCCAGTGCAGGAAACCATCCAGACGATATTTATACATCTGAGCCCCCAGAATTCTCGTACGATAGGATGGCTGTACGATAAAACGATTGGATACCTTTCCCCACTGCGCCGTACAATAATATCCCCACAGTTTTTCCGGGCGGTTCTCAAGGAACGGCTGAATATGATTCAGAGCACATACCGGCTGTGCGACCAGTCCTTTTTCATAAAAGCTGTAGTCTGACAGAGCATCCATCAACTGATAGCCTTTCAGATCCTCCTCTACCACTTCCTTTGCCGCACGGTAGCTTTCCAGATGGCGCATCTCCGGCTCATCTGAAATATGAAACCAGGTTTTATCTGCGATTCCGAGCTTCTTAAGCTCTTCTTTTAATGCACAAAGGAATTGATGCATAAAATTACGATATTCTGCTCCGGAAGCATCTGTATTCCATCCAAAAATCTTCTGGTATGCACCGTCTTTCATTGCCATGATCTTCGGTGCCGCAACGGCTCCCCATTGACTGAACAGATGGGAAATCTCAAAGTATTCCATACCGCAGCGTAAGGCTGTCTCGATCCAGCGTTCAAAATTTGCAAAGCCAAAGCTGTATGTTTCTCCCTCTGCCGTCACATCAACCAGCTGTACCGTTCGGCGTTCCCCGCCCTGTGCCGTATCCAGCGGCGGTGTAAATACAGGGGTCAGGATCATATTGCACTTCCGTTTTACGGCAGTTCTCATAAAATTCTCCACAATGGTCCAGTAGGACTCGGAAAATACTTCTACATGATAATAGTCAGCCAGACAGTCGCTGTGGAACCATTCCGTATGTGGGATCGGAAGCTTCGGAAGCTCCACATCCAGAAGCTCCAGTGTGATTTCCACTTCACACAGAATCTCTTCTCCCTTTTTCAGAATCAGCTGCACCGGATAACTCCCGGCAGCCATATTCTTTTCCGTCTCCAGGTCGATCCACAGACTTCTCCACTGACCAGATACCAGCGGGAATCCCCACTGCGGTATTTCCGAAAGAAGATCCGGATACAGTCCTGGTTCTGTTGTCAGATAATCTTCATCCCTTTTCATATGACAGGGATATTCACACGCAACCAGATCTACCGTCCGCACATGCACACAGTCTGCAATCGCAGAAACCACCTCTACTGTGCCACGTTCCTTTCTTTCGCCGCTCCAATAATATGCGATCTGAAAGGATACGGTCTCTCCCTTCAAAGCAGTCAATGTCTGTGTCATGGCCTCTCCGGCAGCACCTGCTGCCGGAAATACTTTTTCGAGAGATGTAATCGGTTTAAATTTGAAATTGTCCATACGCTCCTCCTTGTCTTACCCTTTAATGCCACTTAGCGCAATTCCCTCCACGAACTGTCTCTGCAGGAACACATACAGAACGAATGGGAACATAAAGGATACGGTTGCACCTGCCAGAACCAGACCATAGTTAGTCTGATACTGAGTCTTTAACAGCGACAGAGCCACCGTAAGGGTATACATATCCGAATCTGTCGTGGATACCAACGGCCACAGGAAGTCATTCCAGGAGGTCACGAAGGTAAATACCACCAGAGAAATCAATACTGGTTTGATCAGCGGGATAACGATCTGCAGGAAAATTTTGTATTCCGGACAGCCATCCACCTTTGCCGCTTCCAGAAGTTCATCCGGTACGCTTTCCATAAACTGACGTATCAGGAATACGCCGAATGCGTTGATAATCAGTACAATCAGTGCAAAATAAGTATTTAACATACCCATCTTCTTCATAATAATGAAAACCGGAATCATGGTCACCTGGCCCGGAATCATCTGGGTCGCGATATATACTTTAAAAAGTGCTTCCTTTCCGGGAAACTGCTTCTTCTCAAATCCATATGCTGCCATAGACGCAATCACACAGTTGAAGAAGCAGGAGCAGCCTACTACAATCAAGCTGTTCATCAGTGAACGGAAGAAGCCGCTGTTTCCAAATACATATTTAAAGTTGGTAAAGTCTGTAAAATGCACTTCCTTCATGGTAATCATCAGTGTAGTTGACTGTGTAAATGACATGATCACCATATAAACAAACGGTGCAATACAGATCACTGTAAAGAGCAGAAGGAACAGCAGACCAATCACAGACGCGACGGACCAGGAGCTTTTCTTTTTCATTTTTACCGCTTGTGCACTCATCTTACCTTGCCTCCTTTTTCTCTTTAAAGAACAGATTTTCCACCGCATTGATTACAATAACGATAACGAGCAGAAGCATTGCCATGGCACATGCATAGCCCATCTTATACTGCTTGAATGCTGCATTGTAGATTCCCATTACCAGTGTTACTGTTGCACGTCCGGGACCTCCGCCTGTCATCAGATAAGACAGATCGAATACCTGGAAAGACCAGATCAGGCCAAGTGTTACAACCAGATAAGTAATCGGCTTCAGCATCGGAAGCGTGATCCGGAAAAACTGCTGCAAGGTAGTTGCTCCGTCTACCCGCGCCGCTTCATAAAGATCCTTCGGTATTCCCATAATACCGGCATAATAAATAACCAGGAAGTATCCTACGTTTTTCCAGATGGCTACAATACAGATGCTGATCAGTGCCGTCGACGTACTTCCCAGCCAATTCACCGGACCGATATGCAGAACACCCAGAATGTTATTCAAAAGACCGCCGTCCGTATTCAGGATGATTCTCCAGATCGTACCGGCTGTAACCGCAGAGGCAATTACCGGAATAAACATGATACTTCTCATTGCTCCGCCGGCTTTATTCTGCATCTTATAAGCCAGAAATGCTGCAAATGTCAGAGACAGAAATGTCTGGATCGGAACTGTAATAACAACATATTTTAATGTATTTTTTGCCGCATCAACCACATATGAGTCCTTAAATACCTTTGCATAATTTTCCAGACCAATGAACTTCGGCGGCGTCATAATGTTATAGCTGGTAAAGCTGAAATAGCCGGACATAATAATGGGGATGATACAAAACGATAAAATCAGGATCAGACTCGGCAATATGTATATAATCCCCTGTAAGGCTTCTTTTTTCTTCCTTGTCACGTTATCACTCCTTTACAAAATCTCCTGCAGTATAGACTGCCTTTTGCTAAAATCGGGAGAATCCGAAAGAGGATTCTCCCGATCTGCATATGCTTATGCTGCCATTTCCTATTTCAAATTTGTATCATAGTAATCTGTTGTATCCTGCAATACCTGTTCTGGTGTCATCTGACCCAGCATCATAGACTGCAAATTCTTATATAAAGTATCATACATGGAGCTTGCGCCCTTGAATACCGGCAGTGCCTGGAAATTATCACCATATTCGCTGAACAGATCCGCATATCTTTCATCACCTGTGTACTCTTCGTCAGCGGTGATCGGCGGCTGTTCACTTACTCTCTGATGGAAATCAGACATAACTTCTGCACTTGTAAGGTACTTCATCAGCTTTGCAGCCAGTTCTTTGTTGGCACACTTTTCAAACATTACCAAAGAGTCTGCTGCTACAAAGGTCTTGGAATCCTTTGGTCCTGCAAGCAATGGTGTGAAATCCCAGTTAATTCCTTCGATTTTTAATGCATTGCTGGATGCACAAAGGATAATTGCGCTTTCACCATTCTTAAAGGATTCTAATGTATCGTCATTAGCTGTACAGGATTCCGGCAGGATACCATCTTCCTTTAAGCTGTACAGAAATTCTGTTGCTTCTTTTCCTGCTTCCGTATTGATCGTCAGATTACCGTCTTCATCCACAATTTCTCCGCCGGCACCCCAGAAATAAGGCCAGTAGATTTCATTCAGAGAACCATAGTGTGTGTTTCCCCAATCCTGCATAAATGGATTCACATCCGGCACTTTTTCTTTGATCGCCTTACAAGCCTCTACCAGTTCGTCCCAGGAAGCAGGTACTTTGTCGATGCCTGCCTGGCTTAAGATATCCATATTGGCAATGACGATTCGCGGATTTCCTACAACGATTGGAAGTGCATACTGTCCGCCCTGCAGATTTCCCAGATCATAATAGAGATAATTGGATTTTTCTTCGTCCGTAAAATACTGATCCACATCTACCAGAGCCCCCATGTCGATGTAATCATAGAACATTTCCATGTACATATATCCAATATCCGGACCATCATCCGAAGTAGTTCCGGTCAGATATTTCTCTTCGTAATTATCCCACGGAATGATCTCTACCTTTACCTCACAGTTGTTTTCTTCCCCGAATGCTTTTGCTTTTTCATCCCAGAAATCCTGATCCGTAATTTCTCCGTCCGTAGATGCAAAAGTCGGCATCCATAAGGTCAGCTTTTCTTTCTTACCGGAATCGGATCCACCTGATGACTTGGAATCGGAATCCTTGGAGCCGCATCCGGCGAGCATTCCAACCGTCATGGCTGCCACAGCCAGCAGTGCTATGATTCTCTTTTTTTTCATAACTTTTTCCTCCTTTTAATTAATGAGACAGTCACGATCTATTGTTCATATTGCCTCATTTCTTTTCTTGATGGATCTATAATATAATAATTTTGAACAGTTTGCATCATAAGATCATCCGCCAATTACATACTATTATCCATTTTTAATAAATATAGTCGTTTTCTGTATTTATCTTATTTTTAACAATATTGTCAAAATATTCTCGCTCTTTTATCCTTCCTGCGCACACACATG
>DNJM01000105.1:7288-7733 GCA_003489085.1 Lachnospiraceae bacterium | reverse complement strand
TATCGGACATGCCAAGTCCATTCTTTTAAATTATGGACTGGCACAGAAATATAATGGTGAATTCCATATGCGTTTTGATGATACGAACCCGACCAAGGAGAAGACGGAATTTGTGGAATCCATCAAAGAGGATATCAAGTGGCTGGGCGCAGACTGGAAGGAGCATTTATATTTTGCTTCCGATTATTTTGATGTGATGTACGAGTGTGCACTGAAGCTGATTAAAAAGGGCAAGGCATTCGTATGTGACCTGACGGCGGATGAGATCCGGGAATACAGGGGAACACTTACCGAACCGGGAAAGAACAGTCCCTGCCGTGACCGCTCTGTTGAGGAGAATCTGGAGCTGTTTGAGCGGATGAAGAATGGGGAATTCGCTGATGGAGAGAAGGTGCTTCGTGCGAAGATCGATATGGCATCTCCGAATATCAATATGCGTGATCCG
>DNJM01000105.1:0-6984 GCA_003489085.1 Lachnospiraceae bacterium | reverse complement strand
CCGAATATCAATATGCGTGATCCGGTCATCTACCGGGTAGCCAGAATGACGCATCACAATACCGGTGATAAATGGTGCATTTATCCGATGTATGACTTCGCCCATCCGATCGAGGATGCGGTAGAGGGAATTACCCATTCTATTTGTACACTGGAATTTGAGGATCACCGTCCGCTGTATGATTGGGTGGTACGGGAATGTGAATTTGAGAACAAGCCGCGGCAGATCGAATTTGCAAAGTTATATCTGACCAATGTCGTAACCGGAAAGCGGTATATCCGCCGCCTGGTGGAAGATGGTATCGTAGACGGCTGGGATGACCCGCGTCTGGTATCGATTGCAGCGCTTCGCAGAAGAGGATTTACTCCGGAGTCGATTAAGATGTTTATGGAACTGTGCGGCGTATCCAAGAGCCAGAGCTCTGTAGATTATGCGATGCTGGAATACTGTATCCGCGAAGATCTGAAGATGAAACGGCCGCGTATGATGGCTGTACTGGATCCGATCAAGCTGGTGATCGATAATTATCCGGAAGACCAGGTAGAATATCTGGATGTGGCGAATAATCTGGAAAATGAAGAGCTGGGATACCGTAAGGTTCCATTCTGCCGGGAGTTATATATTGAGAGGGAGGATTTTATGGAAGATCCGCCGAAGAAATATTTCCGGTTGTTCCCAGGCAATGAGGTTCGCCTGATGCATGCCTATTTCGTAAAATGTGAGAGCTTTGTCAAGGATGAGAATGGAAAGGTGATGGAAGTACACTGTACCTATGATCCGGAGACAAAGTGCGGATCCGGCTTCACCGGACGTAAGGTTAAGGGAACGATTCACTGGGTACCGGCGCCATTTGCCGTAAAAGCAGAGGTACGTCTGTATGAGAACCTGGTGGATGAAGAAAAAGGTGTATACAATAAAGAGGATGGTTCTTTGAACCTGAATCCGAATTCTCTGACAGTGATAAAAGAAGCGTATCTGGAGCCAAGTTTTGAAGGTGCAGATGCATATGACAGTTTCCAGTTCGTAAGAAATGGTTATTACTGTATTGATGCGAAGGATTCCAGACCGGAAGCGCTTGTCTTTAACCGGATCGTATCGCTGAAGAGTTCTTTCAAATTACCAAAATAAGTGCAATGTGAATCCGTGGGGAATTGCCGTTTTATTTCGGCAGTTCCTCACTTTATTAAGAAGGAGGCTTCCATGCAGGAACTGACGATGGATCTGGATCCGGGTTCCAGGATTCCCTTATATGAACAGATTTATGAATACATAAAGTCCGAGATCCGAAGCGGTGCGATTCCGGCACGGGAAAAGCTTCCCTCTACCCGGGCGCTGTCCCATTACCTGGAGGTCAGCCGAAGTACAGTAGAGCTGGCATATGAGCAGCTGCTGTCAGAGGGCTATATTGAGGCGGAGCCATGCAGAGGATTTTTCGTGGCATCTATTGAGGGACTGTATCAGATCCGTCAGAGCCGGCAGGTGCAGGAAAAACCGCAGCAGCAGGAGAACCGTACGCAGTATCGCTATGACTTTACACCGAATGGAATCGACCTGAAAAGCTTCCCTTATTCTATATGGAGAAAGCTTTCCAGAGAAGTATTAATGGATGACCGGCTGGAATTGTTCCGGCAGGGAGATTCACAGGGAGAATATGAACTGCGGCGGGAAATCTGCAATTATCTGCATCAGGCCCGCGGTGTGAACTGTACTCCGGAGCAGCTGATAATCGGCGCCGGAAACGAGTATCTGATTATGCTGCTGTCTACGATTATCGGACAGGATCACCGGATTGCATTTGAGAATCCAACATACCGGCAGGCATACAGGGTGTTTGAAAATCTTTCCTATCAGATCGATACCGTAGATATGGATCAAAATGGCATAGAAGTAAAAAAACTGGAGCAGAAGAACGTCAATATGGCATATGTGATGCCGTCACACCAATACCCACTGGGAACTGTTATGCCGTTAAAAAGACGATTGGAGCTTCTGAAATGGGCAGAGAAGGAGCCGGACCGGTATATTATTGAGGATGATTATGACAGTGAATTCCGATATAAGGGGAAACCGATCCCGGCGCTTCAGGGATACGATATCAATGGAAAGGTGATCTATATCGGAACATTTTCCCGCTCTATTGCGCCGGCGATTCGTATGAGCTATCTGGTACTGCCGATGCCGCTTCTGAAGGAATATTATAGGAAGAGCCGTTTTATGAATTCGACGGTGCCGCGTACAGAGCAGATGATTGTAAAAAATTTTCTGGCGCAGGGATATTATGAAAGGCATCTGAACAAGATGCGCGCACTGTATAAGAGCAGACATGACGTGCTGCTGGAGACAATACGGCCGCTGCTTAAAAGCGGATCGTGTGAGATATCCGGAGAAAATGCAGGTGTACACCTGCTGCTCACTTTTCGGGATGGCAGAACAGAGGAAGAACTGATCCGGCTGGCAGCGCTGGAGGACATTAAGATATACGGTCTGTCCCAGTATTTTGCAGAGCAGGAAAAAGCGGCAGGAGGCCCGGCTACAGTTTTACTGGGATATGCGAATTTAAGTGAGGACAGTATCCGGGAGGCAGCAGGCCGTCTGGTGCGGCGGCTGAGGAAGGAAGGATAGGAGAAAGCATGAAGGTAGAGCAAGTAAAAATGAAAACACAGGAAAAGGCGCAGGAAACGGCACAAAAAGCGAAAAAAGGCGTGTCGAGGGTGATTTTCAGCCGTACGGCCATTATTTTTCTGCTGATTATGCTGCAGCTTTTGTTTATGGTAGCCAGTGTGACGTATCTGAGTACATATCGTAATACGATCAACGTATTTATTACGGCTTTGCGTGTTGTGGTGTTGATCGTCATTATCAATGAAAAGGGGAATCCGGCATTCAAAATGACCTGGATCCTATGCGTAATGATCTTTCCGGTATTTGGAACAGTATTCTATGTATATGTAAAGCTGCAGTTAGGAACCGGCTATATAGGAAGGCGTTTGAGCACTCTTAAAATTGAAACGGAGCCGTATATGCAGGAGGACCGCCGGGTTGTCCATGCCCTGAGTGCCAATAAGCCGGCAAATGCAAATCTGGCGTATTATATGTCACATCAGATAGGATTTCCGATCTATCGAAATACAAAAGTGACCTATTTCCCTTTGGGTGAAGATAAGTTCGAGGCTTTGGTGGAAAAACTGGAGCAGGCAGAGCATTTTATCTTTATGGAATATTTCATCGTAGAAAAGGGCTATATGTGGGATACAATTCTGGAGATTCTGGAGCGGAAGGCTGCGGAAGGTGTGGAAGTCCGGTTCATGTACGATGGTATGTGCAGCATTGCAATGCTTCCGTATAATTATCCCAGACAGTTGATGAAAAAAGGAATTCATGCAAAGATGTTCAATCCGGTACGCCCGGTACTTTCCACCAGCCAGAATAACCGGGATCACAGGAAGATCTGTGTCATCGACGGGCAGGTAGGTTTTACAGGGGGTATCAATATCGGAGATGAGTATATCAATCAGAAGGTACGGTTTGGACACTGGAAGGATACGGCTGTAATGCTCGAAGGTGATGCGGTGCAGAGTCTGACAATGCTGTTCCTGCAGATGTGGAATGTAAATGAATCCCGGCCGGAAAATTACGAGACCTATCTGACACAGAAGTCAACTACACTGAAACGGGAGTTGGGGTTCGTACTGCCGTATGGGGATAGTCCGTTTGATCATGAAAATGTAGGAGAAGAAGTGTATTTCCACATCCTGAACCATGCCAAAAAATATGTCCATATTATGACGCCATATCTGATTCTGGACAATGAGATGCTGACGACCCTGACAAGAACGGCAAAAAGTGGTATTGAGGTGATTATTATCATGCCGCATATTCCGGATAAGAAGTATGCATTTGCTCTGGCAAAGACCTATTATGGAGAGCTTTTGGAGGCAGGCGTTCAGATTTACGAGTATACGCCGGGCTTTGTACATGCGAAGGTTTTCGTATCGGATGATGATACGGCGACAGTCGGTACGATCAATCTGGATTTCCGAAGCCTGTATCTGCATTTTGAATGCGGTGTCTTTATCTATCAGAATACGGTTGTAGATGCTGTTGAAAAGGATTTCCAGGAAACCTTGAAGAAGTGTCAGAAGGTTTCTATCACGGATGTAAAGACACGGCCGTTTCTGCATCGGATTACCGGAGAGGTTCTCCGGATGGTAGCGCCTTTGATGTAAAGAATTGGGGAAAATCGGCAAAAGAATTGGTAAAAAGTATATTTTGTAGAAATTCCCCTTGTCAATAACGGGAGATAAGAGTATAATTTTCCCGTAAAACTATGCCCTGCGGCAGATTCGCAGAGGTATCAGTATCAAACATGTATGTATACAAACAGGAGGTATGTTGTATGGTTAAAGCAGTAGTAGGAGCGAACTGGGGAGACGAAGGTAAAGGAAAAATTACCGATATGCTTGCAAAGCAGGCAGACGTGGTTGTTCGTTTCCAGGGAGGTGCCAATGCAGGGCATACAATCGTTAATGATTACGGAAAGTTTGCACTTCACACACTTCCGTCAGGAGTTTTTTATGGACATACAACAAGTATTATCGGGAATGGTGTGGCTTTGAACATTCCGGTACTTATGAATGAGATCCAGTCCATTGTAGACCAGGGTGTTCCAATGCCGAAGATTCTTATCTCTGACCGGGCACAGATGGTAATGTCTTATCACATTCTGTTCGATCAGTATGAAGAAGAACGTCTGGGAGGGAAGTCCTTTGGCTCCACAAAGTCCGGTATTGCTCCGTTTTATTCTGATAAATATGCAAAAATCGGTTTCCAGGTAAGTGAATTATTCGATGAAGAGCTGCTGAAGGAGAAGGTTGTACGGATCTGTGAACAGAAGAACGTTCTTCTGGAACACCTGTATCATAAGCCGCTTCTTACACCGGAAGGACTGCTTGAGGAACTCCATGAGTACAGAGATATGGTGAAGCCATATGTCTGCAATGTATCACTCTATCTGCATAATGCACTCAAAGAAGGCAAGGAAGTTCTGCTGGAGGGACAGCTGGGAACACTGAAGGATCCGGATCACGGTATTTACCCAATGGTTACTTCCTCTTCCACATTGGCAGCATTCGGTGCAATCGGCGCAGGTATTCCGCCGTATGAGATCAAGGAAGTCATTACGGTCTGCAAGGCATATTCCAGTGCGGTTGGAGCAGGCGCTTTTGTCAGTGAAATCTTTGGCGATGAAGCGGATGAGCTGAGAAGACGCGGCGGTGACGGCGGTGAATTCGGTGCCACCACAGGACGTCCGAGAAGAATGGGCTGGTTCGACTGTGTAGCTTCCAAGTACGGCTGCAGACTGCAGGGAACGACAGGTGTGGCATTCACTGTTCTGGATGTACTGGGATATCTGAAGGAGATCCCGGTTTGCGTGGCATATGATATTGACGGTGAGATTACGACAGAATTTCCGACGACTCACCTGCTGGAGAAGGCGAAGCCGGTAATTGAGAAGCTGCCGGGATGGAACTGCGATATCCGTGGTATTAAGAATTATGAGGATCTGCCGGAGAACTGCCGTAAGTACATTGAATTTGTAGAAGAAAAGATCGGCTATCCGATTACCATGGTTTCCAACGGACCGGGCAGAGAGGATATTATTTACAGAAATAAATAAGCGGATGAAAAAAGGGAGCTGCCGTAAGGATGCGGCAAGAAAATTGGCGATATTTGGTTTTTATGACCAAATATCGCCTTTTTCAAGTCCGAGTTTTCTTTTTATGGTGCGTTTAATAATTCGGTAAGTATAAATTCGTTTAGGTATATCAAGCACATAGATTCTATCCGCATCCTCAAAACACTTACCAACCCAAGCATAGTACACACCTTCAATTATCCAGCTATCGTTTTTAAGAATATTATTTAGTAGTTCTGTACGCTTTTCAACAGGTATTTTAACGCCATAAACATCTGCATGGTTATCCCAATGAATATCATCCAGATCGAAGTGCGGTATATTATACTTTTCACTTAACGCCCTGGCTAAATATGTTTTACCTGAACCACTGCATCCGATTATGTGTATTTTCATTTAAGTACCTCCACTGTGGTTTTATAATACTTCTCCTGGAAACGAATGGCTTGTTCAATATGTTCTTTGGTGAAAGTCAAATCGACAGATGCTGCAACGAGCTTGTCCTCTACATCATCTTCGCGGTGAGCTATACCGATTATTTTGCCTTTGTACTCAGTTACCGGCTCGTTTACACCAAGCAAGTAAACATCGAGTTCTTCGCCATCGCCACCTAAGACATTTGGTATGTATCCATAATTGACAGGATAGGACAGGCCGGGGTATTTGGGATGTGTACTTCCAATAGGTCGGTCTATTCTAATATCAACTGTTTTCCCAAGATAGGATTTCACAAGTGCTTTTCTCAAAGTATAAATGATAAAATCGTGTTTGCCTCTGAGATATTTTTCTCTGCCGTCATCAATAGGAGCTTGTAGGGCAAGAGATACCTTTAGATCCTCATACTCTTTCGCAACCGAGGGGGTACTGTTAAGATAATTCCTGAAGTTTATGTAGTTTATCCAATCCATACTATTTGTGTGGACAACGTGGATAAAATGGGTTTGTAAATCTCCCGTACCTTCATAAAAACTACCCGATGCAAATAACAACTGTTCTCCAAGATCAACATCTGGTCTGTAATAAAAGCCTTCATCTTTTAACTCTTTTTCAAAAGCAAGAATATCATCAAAATTATCAACTGCGATTGCAATGTCAATTATGGGTTTTGCCTTTATGGAAAGTATAGAGGTGCTTCCCACGTGCTGAATATCTTTCATGACAGTACCTAATATCTTCTTCAAACGAGAAAGTGTATTCTGAGCTTCAATTTCCCATTCTTTTTCGTGCTCGTATAGTTTAACAGTTCCTCGCTTTAATCCAATCATTGCTTAACCTCAACTTCGCTTTTT
>DNJM01000139.1:3647-3937 GCA_003489085.1 Lachnospiraceae bacterium | reverse complement strand
TATTGAAAAGCAGATCAAGTATCCGTTATCTGCAAAGGATGAGCAGGGACGTCTGCTTTGCGGTGCTGCAATCGGCATTACCGCAAACTGTCTGGAACGTGTGGAAGCATTGGTGAGATCCCATGTAGATGTAGTTGTTCTGGATTCCGCACATGGGCATTCTGCAAATGTAATCCGTTCTGTAAAAATGATCAAGGAAGCATATCCGGATCTGCAGGTTATTGCAGGAAATGTAGCAACCGGAGAGGCAACCAGAGCACTGATTGAGGCGGGCGCAGATGCTGTTAAGG
>DNJM01000139.1:0-3353 GCA_003489085.1 Lachnospiraceae bacterium | reverse complement strand
TCTATCTGTACGACCCGTGTGGTAGCAGGAATTGGCGTACCACAGATCACAGCGATTATGGATTGTTATGAAGTGGCAAAAGAATATGGTATTCCGATTATCGCAGACGGCGGTATCAAGTATTCCGGAGATGTGACCAAGGCAATTGCTGCCGGCGGCAGTGTCTGCATGATGGGCAGTCTCTTTGCAGGATGCGATGAAGCTCCGGGAACCTTTGAACTGTATCAGGGAAGAAAGTATAAGGTGTACCGTGGTATGGGTTCTATTGCAGCGATGGAAAACGGAAGCAAAGACCGTTACTTCCAGACCGATGCGAAGAAGCTGGTACCGGAAGGAGTAGAAGGACGTGTTGCTTATAAGGGAACCGTAGAAGATACCGTATTCCAGCTGATCGGCGGTCTGCGTTCCGGCATGGGCTATTGTGGAGCACCGGATATCGAGACACTGAAGAAAACGGCATGTTTTGTAAAGATTTCCGCAGCGTCATTGAAAGAGAGTCATCCGCATGACATCCAGATTACGAAAGAAGCACCGAACTACAGCTCCAGATAATCTGTAGAGAAGAGATTTGCAGGCAGAGGAAAGGGTTTCCTCTGCCTGTTCCTGCTTCCGGGGAATATTAAGAATGTTGTAAGTATTTCTTGAGATATTATAAAGAAAAATATGCTACACTGTCTGTATACCGATGTTAGACTTAGGAAATGGGGCAGTTACAAATGGAGAAGAGGAACACAGAAAACAGAAGAGATATAGCCAGACGGCGGAAAGCTGACCGCAGGAGAAGAAGACGGCGAAGGGGAAGTACATATGACAGGCGGAGACAGATCCGTATCTGCATGGGAGTTGTAATTCTGTGTACTCTGACGGTGCTTTTAGGTGTCAGAAGCATTTACAGACGCTTTTGGGGAGGCAGATATTTTGAACGGGAGGATGCCAGAATTACGGCGGAAAAGCCGGATTTCGAAGTGGATCTGCTTGATATAAACGATTATTCCAGACCAGGGACAAAGAGCGACCGGATTACCGGAATTGTAATCCATTATACGGCGAACCCGGGCTCTACAGCAAAACAGAACAGGGATTATTTTAACGGTTTGAAGGACAGCCATGCGACAAGCGTGAGCAGCCATTTTGTTGTAGGAATTGACGGTGAAATCGTTCAGTGTATTCCGACCTGGGAAATTGCGTATGCTTCGAATGAAAGAAATCATGATACGGTATCGATAGAATGCTGTCATCCATCGGAAGATGGAGAATTTACGGCTGAGACATACCGTTCTGTAATACAGCTGACAGCCTGGCTTTGTCAGAAATTTGACCTGACAGAGAAGGACGTCATTCGGCATTATGATGTAACAGGAAAGAATTGTCCGAAATATTTTGTGGAGCATGAGGATGCGTGGGAACAGTTTCGAACAGATGTAAAGAAGGCATTGGAGGCTGCGGAAGGATAAGACAAAGGAGAAACAGGGTGGAAACATTTGCAGACAATATTTTTTTAATTGGATTTATGGGGAGTGGAAAGTCCACTGTTTCCGGTTTACTTGCCGGAAAATATGGAATGGAATCCATGGAGATGGATGAGGCAATTGAAGAGCAGGAGGGAATGAGTATCCCGGAGATTTTTAAAACGAAGGGAGAAGCATATTTCAGAAAATGTGAAACTTCCCTTTTGATGAGCTTGGCAGAAAGAAGGCATGTCGTTGTATCCTGCGGAGGCGGTACGCCGCTTCAGAAATGCAATGTAGAGGCAATGCGGAGGAGCGGCAGGCTGATCTGGCTTACGGCCAGGCCAGAGACGATTCTGGAGCGGATCAGGGATGATCACAGCAGACCGCTTCTGGAGGGACACAAGGATACGGAATATATTGCGGCTATGCTGAAGGAGCGAAGCCCGAAATATGAGGCAGCAGCAGATCTGATGATAGCTACAGACGGGCTGGATGCAGAAACGATCTGCAGCACAATTATTGAAAAAATCAAGGAAATGGATGGAGAAAAATGTTAAGACAGTTTTATCCGGATGACTATGTGATATCCACATATGTGATCCCATTTGAAGAATTGTATGAGAAAGGATACCGGGGAATTATATTCGATATCGATAATACATTGGTACCACATGGTGCACCTGCGGATCGAAGATCCATTCAGCTGTTTGAACGGCTGCGGAGAATCGGATTTGAGACCTGCCTGATTTCTAATAATCAGGAACCGCGTGTAAAGCCATTTGCGGATAAGGTAAAAAGCCGATATGTATTTGATGCGCATAAACCATCTAAAAAGAATTACCTGAAAGCAATGGAGCTGATGAAAACCGATCTGCAGACGACCTTTTTCGTGGGAGATCAGCTGTTTACGGATGTATGGGGCGCCAAACGGACCGGCATATATAATATTCTGGTAAAACCGATGCATCCGAAGGAAGAGATCCAGATTGTACTGAAACGGAAGCTGGAGAAGATTGTACTATTCTTTTATTTAAGAAATAAAGCAGACAGATCATGACGGAGGAGTGGTACTACAATGAGCGGAATGGTTGAGGTAAGGGGAATACGGATTGGGGAAGGGATACCCAAGGTATGCATCCCGGTGATGGGAATGAATTGTGAAGAGATCCTGATATCTGCCGGACAGGTGCTGAAAGCTAAACCGGATCTGCTGGAATGGCGTGCGGGCTGGTTTCTGAAAATGCATACGGCAGAAGAGCTTCTGCCCGTGCTGGAGAAGCTTAGAGAGGCAGTGGGAGAGCTTCCGCTGCTGTTTACCATAAGAACAGCTGCAGAAGGTGGCGAAGCGGAGATTGACGGGACGGTTTATGCAAGGATCAACCGGAAGGTCATTCTCTCCGGCCGGATTGATTTGGTGGATATTGAGCTGCTTCAGAAAGAGAACATTGTGTCCCGGCTTCTGGAGGAGGCCCGTGCGGCAGGAGTAAAAACGGTAATTTCCAACCATGATTTTTCTGCCACTCCGAAGAAGGAGGAGTTAGTAAAGCGGCTGCTTAGAATGAGGCAGCTTGGTGCAGATATTCCGAAGATTGCGGTAATGCCCCGGGATACGGGAGATCTTCTGGCACTTCTGGCGGCGACAAGAGAAGCTGTGGAGCGATATTCCATAGGTCCGGTGATTACTATGTCTATGGGGCAGACAGGTGTTCTAAGCCGGTGCTGCGGAGAAATCTTTGGCTCTGCTGTTACATTTGCATCTGCGGGGCAGGCATCCGCACCGGGGCAAATGGAAGCGGAGGATCTGCAGATTTTGTTGAAATTGTTTCATAAATATACAAAAATGCAGGAAGAATAGCCGGAAAGTGCGCCGGGGACTATATTTTTCATATCTGAAATGAGAAA
>DNJM01000064.1:449-5125 GCA_003489085.1 Lachnospiraceae bacterium | reverse complement strand
TTCGTTCCCTTTTGCAGCCGTACACAGCTGCCTGTGTGGTTACTATCTGGGGCTGAAGCGGACACGGGTTCCGGCAGTTTCTCAGTTCATCGAGCAGACTGCCAGAATTGCCTGCGTCCTTCTGCTGTGCCAGATGGCCGTAAAAGAAGGCCGGGCACCGGCAATCACATTCGCGGTACTCGGCCTGGTCTGCGGAGAGATTATTTCCTCCTTATATTCACTGCACTTTTTCCTGCGGGAACAGCATCAATCCCATTCTACTTCTGTTTCCTGCCGCGGAGCAGTCGGTGTACTTGGAAAACTGATTACACTTTCTGTACCTCTGACAATCAACCGGATTCTTCTGAATCTGCTGCAAAGCATTGAAGCTGTATCCATCCCACATTCCCTGCAGCAGTATGGCTTAAGTGTTTCTGATGCCCTCTCCATGTATGGAGTCCTGACCGGAATGGCACTTCCCTGTATCCTTTTCCCATCCGCTGTCACGAACTCCATGGCTTCCATGCTTCTGCCCTCCGTTGCAGAACTGCAGACCCAAAAAGACAGACGGCCATTGACCTCTTTGATTACCAAAGTGTCTGCCTTCTGTCTTCTGATCGGCTGTCTGTGCTGCTTCGCCTTCCTGCTCGGCGGATCCTTTATCGGAACACATATCTTCCATAGTACGCTTTCCGGTACCTTCATCCAGACGCTGGCCTGGATGTGTCCATTTCTCTATCTGAACACAGCCTTAACAAGCATTTTAAATGGTCTTGGAAAAACCGGGACCACACTGCTGATTAATCTCTCCAGCCTGACCCTGCGCATTCTGAGCGTCTTTCTGATCATTCCACAGCTGGGAATGCGGGGCTACCTGTACGGTCTGCTTGCCAGCCAGCTTCTGGTTACAGTATGCTGTTTCCTGGTGATCGGAAAGTCGATGGACAAAATCGGTTAACTACATCAGCCCGGCAAACCATCTGATGAGCTGCGGATTCACATAAGCTTCCAACAGAATCCCGCAGCCCATCAGAATTACGATCGCCGCTGCCTTGGTCATATTCCACTTCACCTCCGGATAACGATACAGACACCAGATCAGAATCAGATAGGCAGCCCCATAAAACAGCATATGCGGAAACATTCCTATCAGACAAAGTCCTGCCCCTCGAATCCCCATTTTCAGAACGGAGGCTACGGAAAGAATTCCGCTGGAAAAGCCTGTCCATCCAAGCCAGAACAATACGGCTGCCTTCCGCATCCTGGTATACCCGATCACTCCCAGCAAAGAAAGCGGAAGCAGGCGAACCTGCAGTAAATAAAAAAGATATTCACGGACATTGATATCCGTCTGCACATATTGGCTTAAAAAATATTCATTAAAGATCCCTGATTCTGACAGATAGGCTTTCGACAGCAGATTGGCATAAAAAATACCGGCAACAAACCCCAGCATATAATACAGAAACAGACGTTTCATAGACTTTTGTACCCACATAAGGATTCCTCCCTCCTGATAGATACTTCATTATATGCCGGGATGTCCGGTTTATGATTCCGATGCTATGAAGCACCGTTCACTAATGGAGATATTTTGACTCGTAGGCCATGATTGCCGCGATGGTTTTACTGTCCTCGATCTCCTGTGAAAATATCTTTTCTTTGAGTTCTTCTATCGTATAGGCCTTCACATCAATATACTCGTCCTCATCCAGATGCTGTCTGGAGGGGATCAGATCCCTGGCCACATAGATTTCTATTTTTTCATTACAGAGTGCCACCGTAGTACGTACCGTGATCAGGAGTTCCAGATGCTCGCTTCGATAGCCGGTTTCTTCTTCCAGCTCTCTGGCAGCACAGTCTCTTCCCGGTTCTCCGATAAAATCCAGCTTTCCGGCCGGGATCTCCAATGTCTCCCGATCCAGTGCATTTCTGAACTGGCGTACCATCAGAATTCTGCCATCCTTCGTCACCGGAACCACAGCTGCTGCTCCATTGTGATGAATATAATCGTAATATACGATCTGTCCGTCCGGTGTCTCCATGGTATCACTGTACACGGAAAGCACACGCCCCTGATATTTCAGTTCTCTTCCGATTCGTTTTACATGCTCCATACTCATTCCGCTCCTTTTCTATTTTTGCAGTCCCAGAAAATCTTCAAATATTTCGCAAAGTCCGGCTGCCGATTTCTGGTCAGGCATTTCACAGAATATTCTAAGGAGCGGTTCCGTTCCGGAAAATCTTGCAATAATCCATCCTCCGTTCTTTAAGTATACCTTACATCCGTCCATATAGGATACTCGTTCCACTTCATATGGGATCTCAGGCAGCTTTTGTTCCACCATCAGCATATGATGAATCCGTTCCTTCTCCTCCTGCTGGAAGCGGTAATCCCGTTCCTCCATCTTCAGGACGCCGAATTCATCATAGATATCCTGCATAATATCAGACAGCTTCTTCCCTGTTACTGCGATCATTTCCACCAGCAGCATCGCTGCATAGATACCATCTTTTCCATTGATATGGCCCTCTACCGTAAGCCCGCCGGAGGATTCTCCTCCGATGATTGCCTTTGTCTCCTGCATCTTGGAAGAAATGTGCTTAAATCCAACCGGTACTTCATAACAGGTCTCGCCAAATGCCTCTGCTACCTTATCCAGCATATGCGTCGTTGCAATATTCCGGACGACAGGTCCTTTCCAGCCCTTATAACGTACCAGGTAATAGTACAGCAGCACCAGAATATCATTCGGATGCAGGAACTTTCCATTGTCATCAATGACACCCAGGCGATCCGCATCTCCATCCGTTGCAATTCCCAGATCACAGTTATGCTCTACCACGTAGGTAGTCAGATCCCGCAGCGTATTGGCTGACGGTGCCGGCATTCTGCGTCCGAAAAGAGTATCATGTTCCCCATGGATTGCTTCCATATCACACCTTGCAATGGCCAGAATCGTTTTCAGGGAAGTCAGGCTGACACCATACATCGGATCGACTGCCACGAAAAGATTCGCCTTACGGATCGCCTCCATGTCGATCCGGCTGATAATATTGTCTATATATTCATTTAATGGGTTAAACTCTATCACCAGGCCCTTTTGCAGTGCCTCTTCATAGGCCATCCGCTCAACAACCGTTCCCTGCTCTGCTTCTTCCTCGACCTGCATCAGATATCGTTCGATATCCCTGGTCTGCTCCTCATTAGCATCCCGGCCGCCTGCCGTAAATACCTTGATTCCATTATAAATAGACGGATTATGGCTGGCTGTAACCATCATACCGTAGGGAAATTCATGCTTCATCACATAAAACATAATCAAAGGAGTCGGTGACGACCGATTGATGAACCATGTACGGATCCCTTCGGCAGCCATTACCTCACAGGTCCAATATACTGTTTCTTTAGACAGGAAACGTCTGTCGTAGCCGATCACAATCCCTTTCTCTGCCACACCCTCGGCCTTCATCTTCTTTGCCATTGCTTTTGCCAGCTTCTGAATGTTCTCGCGGGTAAATTCATCCCCTATCACTGCTCTCCATCCACCGGTTCCAAATCTGATCATATGTACCTCCTTTACGGCATACATAAGCCGTCTGCTATCAAGTTGCTTTTATTCTATCATGACAGGATTTCCGAGACAAGACAAGGCAAAAAAATAAGACAATAATGCAAAAAACGGTACAGCATTTTCTGCCATACCGCTTTCTCATATCATTCCTTATTTTGCATAGTCCGTTACTCTGGATTCCCGGATTACATTGACCTTGATCTGTCCAGGATATTCCAGTTCAAACTCAATCTGTTTCGCAATATCACGCGCTAACAATATCATATCGTCATCGCTGACCTGTTCTGGAACTACCATTACGCGAATCTCTCTACCCGCCTGAATTGCAAAAGACTTATCAACACCCTTAAACTGGTTGGTGATATCCTCTAACTGTTTTAATCTGTTTGTGTATGTTTCCAATGTTTCTCTTCTTGCACCTGGTCTTGCTGCGGATATGGTATCTGCAGCCTGAACAATGCATGCAATCAGAGTTTCCGGTTCTACGTCACCATGATGCGCCTCTACCGCGTTGATTACGACAGCAGACTCTTTGTATTTTCTGCAAAGATCCACACCAATCTGGATATGGGATCCTTCTACATCATGATCGATCGATTTACCGATATCATGTAAAAGTCCTGCCCGCTTCGCTACTCTGACATCCAGTCCGATCTCGCCGGCCAGAAGTCCTGCAAGCTGTGCTACTTCAACAGAATGCTTTAATGCATTCTGACCATAGCTGGTTCGGAACTTCATACGTCCCAGAAGCCGGATCAGTTCCGGATGGATTCCGTGAACACCTACTTCCAGTGCCGCTGCCTCTCCTTCTTCGCGAATCATGACCTCTACTTCTTTCTGTGCTTTTTCCACCATTTCCTCAATTCTGGCCGGATGAATCCTTCCATCCACGATCAGCTTCTCCAGGGCAATTCTCGCCACTTCTCTTCTGATCGGATCGAAGCCGGATAATACTACCGCTTCCGGAGTATCATCAATAATCAATTCTACTCCTGTCATCGTCTCCAGAGTCCGGATATTCCGTCCTTCTCTTCCGATGATTCGTCCCTTCATCTCGTCACTTGGAAGCTGCACTACAGAAATTGTAGTTTCCGCCACATGGTCGGCTGCACATTTCTGAAT
>DNJM01000064.1:0-163 GCA_003489085.1 Lachnospiraceae bacterium | reverse complement strand
ATGGTCGGCTGCACATTTCTGAATCGCGTTTACGACATACTCTTTTGCCTTCTTCGCTGCTTCTTCCTTGGCCTGGTTTTCCAGTTCTTTGACCATTTTTGCAGTGTCATGTTTCACATCGTCTTCAACAGTTTTCAACAGATATTCTTTTGCCTGTTCGGAG
>DNJM01000163.1:3702-13075 GCA_003489085.1 Lachnospiraceae bacterium | reverse complement strand
CCGCAGTACACCATGCAGCGCATGATCGAAGACTACATCGACCGCTTCTATCTCCCCGAATCGAAACGCTTCAAAATGCTTTCAGCCGACGGTGACAAACTTGCCAAAGAGCTTGCCGCATGGAAGGAAAAAGTAGCTGCCGCATGGGATGGAATCCAGGTTCTTGAAGTCAGCACAAACGAAGATCTCAACCACAACAACCACAGCGGTCAGAAGTTTATCACCACTGTCAAGATCGATGCCAACGGTCTCGCCGATGATCTCGGTCTCGAACTCGTTGTTGACAAGGTACATGACAATCAGGAACACCGCGTTGACACTATCCCCTTCAAGGTCGTGGCCAAGGAAGGAAACACCGTTACCTTCCAGCTTGAAGACAAGCTCCGCGATCCGGGTGTGTTCCGCTATTCATATCGTCTGTATCCCTCGAACGCGCTCCTGCCCCACCGTCAGGACTTCGCATTCGTGCGCTGGATCTGATCAGACGATTCCGCATCTCATATCTGAAAGACATCCGGCTTCCGTCAGGGAGGCCGGATATCTTGCTTTATGTCTATAACGCAGCGCCGGGCGCTGACTTGCCGCAAAGGCGCTGATTTTGCCGTAAAAAGGTGTCCCTGCCTCAACACCACGCTGAAACAGGGACCATTTAGATAAGTATGAGAATAGATATAGCGTCTTACTTAGAAGTCATGATCTGCAGCACCAGACGGTCAGTCTCTGTCATGGCCTCGCGTCCGATTGATGTCAGATTATGAATCGTGGCATCAACATCGTCGCTGATAATGCCTTCGGTGGATGTCACACACTTGCCGTTCATGGCAAGCATAGCCGACATCATGGCGGTAGAGACTCCCGATGAGATTTTCAGTGCGCATGATGGTTTGGCGCCGTCGCAGATCATGCCTGTGAGGTTGGCCACCATGTTCTTGACTGCGGCACAGACTTCGGCAAAGCCTCCGCCCATCAGATAGACTATAGCAGCCGAGGCTCCGGTAGAGGCTACTACACAGCCACACAAGGCGGAGAGGCGGCCAAGACTCTGCTTGATGTAGATGCTGGTGAGATGGCTGAGCACGAGTGCGCGGATGGTCTGCTCCTCGCTTGCCTCCATGTCAGCAGCGAAACTCACCACAGGCATTGTGGCCGTAATGCCTTGATTGCCGCTTCCTGAATTGATTACGACCGGCAGTCCGCAGCCGTTCATTCTTGCATCAGAACCGGCTGCTGCCATCGCTTTTGCGCGTACTTGCACAGCATCGCCTTCCATTTTAAGCAGTATACTTCCGATATTTGCCCCATAATTTCCGCGTATACCTTCCCTGGCAATCTTCATATTACATTCTATCTGTTTATCCAGGGTTTCTTTCACATCTTCAATATCTGCACATCGGACAAATTCCCATATATTCTCCATGGAAAGAACGTCCCTGTTCGCTTTTTCTATTTTTTCGTCTTTCAAAACGTCACGGATGAATTTCCAGTTCTTTTCTATCTGAACAATATTGGTATGATAATCCGTAATCCTGACGCTTGCCTGGGAATGTTCCTTATAAACACATACGGACAAATCAAATGTACGCCCTGTCTCCTGATATTCAACTTTGATATCTGCCTGTCCCAAATAACCTTTAATACGCTCTATGTCCTCCGACTCTATCTCCGAAAGAACTTCCAGTTTTTTGTTCTCATTTCCACAGACAACGCCGGCTGCGGCTGCGGCCTCTATTCCTCTTAAACCGCCGGTATTGGGAACAACAACGCTTTTTACGTTTTTAATAATGCTTCCGCTTGCCTTTACTACAATCTTTTCCGGCAATTCCCCTAATACCGCCCTTGCTTTTGCGGCCGCATAAGAAATCGCGATTGGTTCCGTACATCCCATGGCTGTAACCAGTTCTTCTTTCAGAATCTGCACATATATCTGATAAATATTATCCTCTCTTTTCATTCTCACATCTCCACTTCAAAAATGCTTTATAGCCTTTCACCGCCTGATAGATATCTGATTTGCTGCTCACTTCATATGGCGCGTGCATATTCAGCACCGCCACGCCTGAATCAACGACGTCCATGCCGTAATTCGCCATAATATATGCGATCGTACCGCCTCCCCCGATATCTACTTTGCCCAATTCCGCAAATTGGTACGCCGCCCCGGCTTCTTCCATGATTCGGCGTATTTCTCCCAGATATTCGGCGTTCGCGTCATTGGAACCACTTTTACCATGGCTTCCTGTAAATTTATTAAATGCAAGCCCCTTCGCTAGATATGCCGCGCTGCGCTTTTCAAACACTTCTTCAAATTGAGGGTCATACGCCGCGCTCACATCAGAAGAAAGCATTTTTGAATTTGCGAGCGCTCTTCTTACCTTAATGTCCGACTCTCCTTCTGTCAAAGCAATCAACTCAGCTACCACATTTTCAAAAAATCGAGAATGCATTCCTGTCGCGCCGACGCTTCCGATTTCCTCTTTGTCCACTAACAGACAGCACGCCGTACGACTGCCGTCTTCTACACTCAACATAGCCATGATAGAAGTAAATGCACAGATACGGTCGTCCTGCCCGTATGCCAGTATCATACTGCGGTCAAATCCTATATCTCTCGCCTTTCCTGACGGTACAATTTCCAGTTCTGCAGAAGCAAAATCTTCTTCGCTAATCCCATAAGTTTCCTCCAGGATTTTCAGGACATTGGCTTTCACCGTTTCTTTTTCTTCTTTCAAGTTCTCATCCTGTTCAATCGGACAATTTCCGACCAGGATATCCAGTTTTTCTCCTTCGATGACTTCTCCTGCTTTCTTTTCCAGTTGCTTTGAAGCCAGATGGACCAGCAGATCCGTAATGACAAATACTGGTTCATCTTCTCTTTCGCCGATACTGATATTCACACAGCTTCCGTCTTTCTTGACAACCACTCCATGAAGCGCTAACGGCTGCGTCACCCACTGGTATTTTTTTATGCCCCCGTAATAGTGTGTGTCCAGATATGTAAAATCATCTTTTTCATAAAGCGGATTCTGTTTTATATCAATTCTCGGAGAGTCGATGTGGGCGCCAAGAATATTCATGCCTGCAGAAATCGGCTCTGCTCCCATTCTAAAGAGCACAATACATTTTTTCATGCAGACAGCATAAATTTTTTCCCCTTTCTGGATTTGTCTCTCTTCTGACAGATATTCCTCAAGATTATGATATCCCGCCTTTTCTGCCAGTTCTACCGCCAGTTCCACACATTCTCTTTCCGTTTTTCCTTTATCCAGCCAGGACTTATATAATTCACAGATTTTATGAAGTTCTTCTTTCTCCTTTGCACTGTACGTCAGCCAGATATTCTTATTCTCCATCTTTATCGTTTCTCCTTAATATTTACTCCATCAGTACCGTTACATTGTCAAATTGGCCGGCCGCCTCTTCAATCCTCGCTCTGTTTCCAAGAACGCAGACGGTTCCCTCTCCGGCAAAGCTCTCCATCGCCTGACGCCTGTTTTTCAAATCTTCTTCCGACGCCTTTAACAACCCTTCTCTGACCTTTGCCCTGACCTGCGGTTCTTCCTGCCGCAGATACCAGGAATCCATTCGTTTTGCCTGTACATATGTTTTGGGAGTCCGGTCATATCCGGCAACTGCGCCAATCTTATAATTCAGAAGCTCCTGCTCTCCTAATTCAAGATCTTTCAGCCAACTTGAAGTGTTGCGGAAGGCTTCTATCGTCCTTTTTACGTTCGGATCTCGATAGGAGCTCATGGTCCAGCTTTGATTTGGGAGTACAGACATCTGGCAGCCGTAAGCCCCTCCTTCAGCGCGGATCTTTGCCCACAGATAATCGAAACTCACCATTCTGCCAAGAAGATAATCCTTACCGGTATATTCCCCGATTCCTCCAAGCGCAACATAGGATACCTCCGACGGAATGATAAATGCCTCTGATTTCCCGGGAAGCAATTTATCCTGATACCATCCGGGTTCCCTTTCCCTTGCACTGCCACAGAACCCGGAAGCTGCGATCAACTGGCGGAAATCGCCGTAAGCTTTCTCTGTGCCTGTAAAACTCATCACCAGATTAGATTTACGGCAAAGCTTCTCCTGAATTTCCTTAAGTTCCCGGATAATCTGCCCCTGGTCCGCGTCAAAGTTCTTCAGAAGCTTTCCTAAGAACTGATAATAGTGAATTCCGTTATAGCGTTCCCTTGCCGCTCCTTCCAGCATATAGTGTGCGGCCGCACGTCCGGACGCATAGCTGTTCCCACTGGTAACAAATCCCCTCTCCAGTTCCATCCGGCTCTGCCTGATCCTTTTCAGAATGATCTCCGGTTGCTCCAAAATGGTATCATACAGCAGCTCTTCCCCCAGTTTTACCGCTCTTGGAAGATTCTGTTCCAGACAGCTGATATCCATCACAAATTTAAGCCTGACATGCCGAATATCATCTGCATTGGTGTACGCTTCCAGATAAGCCCTTGCATTTCCAAGCCACATGTTCTTCTCAATCACTAATTCTTCCAGGCTGTGCGTTCTCGTAGGAAGACTGCCCAGAAGTTCGGAAAACAGCTTCGCATAAGGAACTTTCTCCGGCTTTAGATCACTGATATCAAAATAGCAGCTTTGATATGCCACTCCTTTTGAAGGGATCTCCTGCCTCAGGTATGTAATACCGGATTCTTCCTCTGCCCTTGTAAGCGGCTCATCCTTCTTATGAAGCAGATCATCCGCAGACAGACCCGGCAGGTCTTCTGTCTCTTCTTCCTTCCCCTTCTCTTCGGCCTTTTCAAGAGGTTCCAGGTAAGCCTCTGCCTCATGAGCATTTTCCAAAAGGATTTCCCTCAGAAGTGATTCAAAATATCCTTCCTTTACAAGAGTCCGCATCTTCACATAGGTCTCTTCAAATTCTATCATCTCGCAAGGTCCGGTTCCCTGCGCCCATCCGTCGGCAATATCCAGCACATATTCGATTCCCTCCGGCCGGCTCCCGCCCTTTTCCCTCATCCAGAATTCCAGACGGTTGATCGCCGAAACCAATACCTCTTCTCCGATTCCTTCTCTGCAAAGTCTGTCCGCCTGTTCTGTGATAACCGTTTTCAACCGGCCGGCAGTTTCTTTGTCTGTATTCTTTATTTTAACGGCAAGATAGGGCTGTCTGATACCATCCATGATAAAATACTGAATCTCCGGGATTCCCAGGCTCTGAATAAGCCCTTTCTTCATCGGCGCCTCGTCCTCCCCCATAATCGCCTGCATAAGGATATAGACTGCATTCATACGTTCCCGGTTGTCAAAATCGCCCAGACTATAGGTGCATGACGCAAACACACCCTGATCGCCGAACTTCTCCTTATCATACAGCTTATTTCGGATTCTCTTTACGGGTTTCTGCAGCATAACCGGCTTCGCAGGTTTTGATCGTTTCATTTTTCCCAGATAAACTTTGTCAATATACTCAAACAATTGTTCCGTATTCATTCTCCCATATAGGACAATACAGCAGTTGGAAGCATTATAAAATGTCCTGTAATATTCCAGAAATTCCTCATAAGACAGCGCGGGAATCGTATCCGGGAATCCTCCTGCTACAAAACGATAAGCCGTTTCCGGAAACATTGCCTTAGACATTTCATCCTCTAATATGCTGTCCAGGGATGAGAAAACACCCTTCATCTCATTATAGACAACGCCGTTAATCTCCGGAGCTTTTCCGTCTTCGCACTGAAAATGCCAGCCCTCCTGTTCAAAGATCTCTTTATCCGTAAGAACATTCGGACAAAATACCGCGTTTAGATAGACGTCCATCAGATTCATAAAATCCTTCTCATTCTCTGTGCAAAAGGGATATACCGTATGATCCGGATATGTAATTGCATTGACGAATTCTGCCATGGAATGTTTCATCAGATTGACGAACGTAGCTTTGTCCGGATATCTGCGGGAACCATTCAGCACAGAATGCTCCAGAATATGGAAAACTCCCGTGCTGTCCTTTGGTATGGTCCGAAATCCAACCAGAAAGCTCTTTTTAACGTCCTGATTGTCTATGACGACGACCTGCGCTCCGGTTGACAGGTGCTCCATCTGAATAATATCTCCTTCGACCTCCCGCACATACTTCTTTTCTTTAACTTCAAATCCATAGATTTTTTCCCCGATTTCCATATTCGTTCCCTCTTAATACATGAATTCTGTGATCTTCTCTTTTATTTCATCCACTTCCATTACGCCCACTTTTTCAAACTTCTTTTCACCGTCCTTGTAGAAATGAACGGTTGGAACCCCAAAAATACGATTCTCCTTGCCCAGCTTCGGATAATCGGTGGTATTCACTTTTACGATATTGATAAACGGAAGCTCTGCGTCTAACTCCTCCAAAATACGAGAAAACGCCTTACACGGTACGCATGTTGCGGAAAAGAAATCCACGATCACGAACCCTTCCTTAATCTGCTCTTTAAAACTTTCATTATCTGCATACTGAATTGCCATCTATTTTTCCTCCTTGAAAAAGTTTTCCGTCACGTATTCTTTTACTTTTTTATAATAATAGGTTACATAAAACGTGATTTCCGAATAATCAAAGGTATTAATCTTTTCCGCATTTTCTTTGGTCTCATGCCAAAATTTCATGTAATCTTCTATATCACTGCGATACTGTTCCATCGTATATCCGACGCCGTCTTTTTCTGCATATTCCCGCCCCAGAAGATAGCCGCAGAGCCTGTCCCATGAATCATTCTGCACGCTTGCGAATAATTCATGATAGCTTGAGAACGGCATCTTCCCTTCAAAGTCCTCTGGCGTCATGGTTTCCAGATTCAACCCTTGTTCTCTGGAGATTGCCTTCAATCTGTTAATTTCATGATTTGTCATTTCCTTCCAGTCAGCTTTCTTAAGATCGAACGTACTGGTCTCAAATACTTTATCCATCACATATTGAACGGCTTCGTAACCCTCGTTTTCCGCAATTTTCTTTTTCTGCTCCCGGATCAGATGATTCTCATATTGTTCTACATCGTTCACTCCTTCAATACCCAGAGCTTCTATCATCTCATCGGTGAGAGCAGGAACTTTTTTTTGCTGAATGGAACGGACCGTTACGGTCACTTTCTCCCCATCGACGTCCAGCACACCGGCCGTTCCTTTTTTCAGCCCAACGCACATCGCTTCCAGCTTCTTGTGAAAGAACCCCTGTCCTACCATGATTTTCAGGTTCTCTCTGCTAAAAAACGGATTTGCCGATTCCATGTCGCATACAATAAGCGCTCCGTCCGTAACTTCCCCCGCTTCTTCCCATGTGCTGTTTTTGTTCTTAATAAAATCCATTTCTTTCTTGTACGCCTTCTCATCAAGCGTGAATATTTGCTTGTACATACTGATATCCACCTGATCATATTCGGCAAACGATAAAACTTTTGACTTCATCTTTCTCCTCCTAAAGCGTAAGCTTCGCATATTTACTTTTCAGAAGCTGCAGTACTTCCGTATATTTATCGCGGCTCACCATAACTTCCCCCGCATATCCGTCGAAAATCAGAGCAAAATTTTTCGCTTCGTTGTCTGCACGGACATAAGATACTTTGGAAAGATTCACGATAAAAGACTGATAGCACCGGTAAAAATTATAACCTTCCAGAATCTGTTCCAATTCATTCATGGAATATCCGGAAAGAATCATCTCCTTTCCGTCCACCATCACCATCTTGTTCTTTCTGTCCACTCGCTCAATAAAGAAAATCTTATCAATATCCACCAGCTGATATCCGTTCCTCGTCTTGATCATAATCGAACGGTTCACCGATAACCGTTTATACTGAAGCAATTCAAACAAATACTGCAGCCTTCTGACCACCCGCTGAAGCACATGGGTTTCAAACGGAAGCAAAAAGTACTCATCACAGCCGCAGCTAAATACCTGGCTCGCTTCCAGTTTTTCTTCTGAATACAGCGCCACCAGAACATCGGGCTTGATCTGGGACAGATTATACGCCAGAAAAGCCCCGTCCCCGCTGAATCTGGGATTGCCTGTTCTAAGATTGATAAATACCGCATCCACCTCATTCAGACAAATATATTTATTGGCTTCATTGATTCCCTCAAAGGTTTTCACAATATCAAATACATTATAAAACGCCAGTAATTCTTTCAGCTCTGTACACAATGTCTCATCATTTTCTACCAGAACAAGCTTCATTTTCATCAATCAATTCTCCTGACCAAATTCTCCAAACGCTTTTTCTAACGCCTGCACATCGCCTTCATAATAGGTTAATAAAAGTGCAAAAGGACCGTTTTTCTTCGGCATAATAATCGTACCGGCTCCATATAAATCGATCTCGCCTTTTGTCCTGAGACTCTCATATGCCTGATACTCGCCGGATTCCGGGGCCAGATTCTCCAGATCCCACCAGTATATTTCGGCTCCGTCATACTTTAGCGCAAGCGTACACAGCCCTTCCGCACTGAGCGTTACTTTACTGTCTGCATGGATCAGCCCCTTCTCCTCCAGAAATGAGACGAGTTCATCCACTGTCTTATTCCAGACAGGCGCTTCCCTGTCTTCTTCTTCAGGCACGGCCGCTTCTTCCTCCTCCTTTGGAGGCGTAAAGTCTTCGGACGACGCCACATATCCCACCATCCCACAAAACAGTAACACGAAAAGCAGGGAAGACACAATCGTAAATTTCTTCATAATCATTCCTTCTTTCTTTTAAGATGCCTCAGCGGACTGCAGATATTCCTGATAAGTCCTGCTTACGGCAAGTACTTCTTCATGGGTTCCGCAGGCTTCCAAACGGCCGTGATGCATAACGACCAGATAGTCTGCTTCTGCAATCTCACGCATATCATGGGCGATGAAAACAATGGTATTGCCTTCCATCTTCTTCCTGATACCATGATAGATCTGCATATATGTGTCATGATCCAGACTCGCCCCCGCCTCGTCGAGTATCAGATAATCCGGCTTCGCAATCAATGCCCTGGCAATGGCAATCCTCTGTTTCTGACCGCTTGACAAACGGTTCCCCGCCTCTCCAAGAGTCGTATCATATCCTTTGGGAAGCGCATCTATAAAAGAATCCGCTCTGGCTTCTCTGGCCGCTTTTTTCATCTCTTCCTCCGGCGCTTCTCCTTCTGTGCCATACAGAATATTATCCCGGATCGTACCTGACATCAGCGGATTGTTCTGGAGTACATAGCCAAATTTTTTATGACATTCCCGGGGACTCGTTTCACTTATCCTGTTTCCTCCAACCCATATTTCTCCCGAATCAGGCTGGTAGAATCCCTGTATCAGTTTCATGACCGTAGATTTTCCGGAACCGTTATCACCGATCACCGCCGTCGTCTTTCCTCCCGGAATGCAAACGGAAAAGTCATGAAG
>DNJM01000163.1:0-3428 GCA_003489085.1 Lachnospiraceae bacterium | reverse complement strand
CGGAAAAGTCATGAAGGATTTGTTTTTCGCTCCCATATCCAAAGTTCACGTTTTTGAACACAATATCTCTGTTCTCGGAATCTGTCCAGGAATTGCCTTTTTCCGTATGCTCCTCTTCCATATCAAGAATATCCCCGACATGAACAAGCGCGCCTTTCGAGCCCATCACGTTCTGCCACACCGTCAAAAGCTCCGCCATATAGAGATTCACCTGCGTCATATAGGTGCTGAACATATTAATCCCTGTGGCTTCCATTTTCCCGGCGTTAATCAATCTGGAACCGCCCACTGCCATTACGACCGTCGTAAGAAGGGAGTAGAGGGAATTGGTCAGAACCTGAATCTGCTCCATGAAAGCATAATATATATCCGCCTTATACCGTGAATCAATTGCCGCATATCCGCTTTCCAGCTCTTTTTCTTCCATTACCTGCGCTTTTACATATTTCCCGGCCGACAGGTGTTCGGAGAAAAAGGTGGTCATCTGATTCAACGCCGCATAGCGCTTCTTCATTATGGTAAACTGCAGTTTGCCGACGATGATAAACATTGCCACCGCAACCGGTATGCAGAGCAAAAGGTATGCTGCGAGAGGCGCATTGTATTGATACAAGATCATGCAGGCGCGGACAAATCCGAATAGCGACGCGGCTCCTGAGAATATTCCGCTGATCACCAGAGTCGCCTGAGTTACGTCGTTCGTAACGGCCGACACCAGCGAGGACGGCTGTTCCTTTCCGAACTGATCCATCGGAAGATGCAGGATCTTCCTCCACATCGAAAACCTTACCCGCAGGATCACTTTTTGATTGGCATACTCTTCCACAAGCGGCCGCAAAAATCCCAGCAATGCATTAAAAATCGTAAAAAACACATAACCCAAAATAACAGAATTATATAGTTCCCCCTTGTTCACACGGACCAGATACTCCGATACTCTCATTCCAATCTCGGCATAAACCACGCCGCTTCCGAATGCGATCAGGTAGAGCCACCAGGGAATCGAAAGCCTTCTGTAAAAGTTCAGAAAAAACGATATTACATGTTTGTTGTTTTTCATCTGCCCTGTCCCTCACTTCCTATTAATTCTCGGTAATATGTATTCTCGGCATATACTTCCGCCGGTTCTCCCTGACAGATAATCCTGCCGTTCTGCATTACTATGATATAATCTGCTTTTTGCACGGTTTGTCTGTCGTGGGCAACCATAAGCACAGTTTTACCTTCCATATGTCGTTTCACACTCTTCCATACCTGATCTTTTCCCCGGATGTCCATAGCCGCGGTCGCTTCGTCCATAAACAGATAATCCGATTGTTTTAAAAGCGCCCTCGCAAAAGCAATCCGCTGTTTCTGTCCGCCGGAAAGTTTGTCTCCCTGCTCGCCTACATCTGTCCGGAAGCCCTCCGGCTGTTCCCTGATAAAATCCATGATTTCTGCGTCCGTACATGCTTTTTCCAGTTCTTCATCCGTGACTTCTCTCTTAATTCCGAACAGGATATTGTCGCGGAGCGTTCCTGCAAACAATGTGCTTTCCTGTGTTACATACGAGATTTCGCTCCGAAAGCTCTTCAGCGAATATCGTGCGGCGTCTTCGCCCCCAAATAAGATCTTACCTCCCTGAACCGGATACATACGCTCCACCAGATTCAGAAGAGTCGTCTTTCCGCTTCCTGACGGTCCGATAAGCGCCGTCACGCGTCCTGCCGGAATCTTCAGACTGAGTTTGTCGAACAGGAGTTTATCCTCATAAGAGAAATCAACCTCTTTTAGTTCAATATCGCCGCTAAGACGTCCTGCATCTTCACCGTCTTCTATATCTTCTTCCGTTTCTTCCATAATTTGGGCTACCCTTTTGGTTGCTCCCTGAGAACCCTTGAAGGTAGTCCAATATCCGCAGTAAGCGCTAAGCTGGTTGACGATGTTCATAGCGAACCCATAATAGGCGATCCATTGGGTAAGGGTTAACGCGCCGGATGAATAAAAGCTTCGGCCTACCATCACGATCACAATAAACTGCATAGCGCCCACTAACGCATACATCGGAGTTGCGAATCCCAGCCACGCATTCAGAATCGAACTCTTATAGAATCCTTTCATCTTCTCCTGCCCTGTCTGAAGCTCCTTTTCTTCTTTTCCGTAAGATTTGATGAGAAGAAGATTATTGGTTTTTTCTGCAATCGTCTGTGTCATCTCTGCATTTTTTTGATTTACCAAATCCAGCACTCCGAACTTCATCTTTCCCATAACAAATGCAATGACTAAATTCAGCGGGAGAACCGCGATCAGAGCAACCATCAACTTCTGGTCGTAGGATCCGATTTTTCCCAGCGTAATGACCAGCGTGTATGCGGAAGTGAGAATCGCAACAAATACTTGCATGATAAGCTGACTGATCGCCGTGATATCCGTTGTAATACGGGAAATCATTTCTTTGGGCTTATTTTTTTCGTAATATCGAAGCGGCAGCCTGACGGTCTTACTCCAGATCATTTTCCTGATATTACGGTCAATTCGCGCAACACACAAGTTACTCATAATCTTACTGACCGAATTGATCAGCTGGGATAATAATGTAAACGCCAAAAACGGAAGAACCACGGTACCAAAATTCACATTCCCGGCAAATAATTCGGCCGTGTATTCCGTTACGCTGATTCCTACGTTGGTAAGAAGCGCTGTAATGGCAATATATGCAAGAATCCACAGATAAGGAAGTCTTGCCTTCTGCAGCATGCGGAAGAAGCGTCCCATGCTGCCCCTGTCTTTTCCAAAAACCCGTTCCATATTGTTTCCCTGCCTTTTCTTAATTTCAGAGCATCTGCTTTCGTACTTTCACAGTTATATTTAAAGCTGCTATTCGTTTTCCAGCGTTTCGAACGCTTTGGCTGCGTCCTGTTTCTTTTCATAATCCTCTGAAAATGCAATCGCGTAAGCTCCGTTTGCCGCTTCCGTCTCAAGAACCGCGGCGCCTCCGGCAAGGACTATCGTTCCCTGGTTAGCAGCCATAGACTCATAGTTTCCATATAAATCCGTCTTGTTTTCCTGATCCCACCAGAACAGCCAGAGTCCATCATAATCATATGCTTTATCCGCCACTTTCGTCTCAGTAAACTCTCCGTTCGTATTGTCTGTGAGATATCCTGTTGTTTCATTGATATCAACCGGTTCGCAGTCCTCCAAAATGAATCCTTCCTGCTCAAAATAATCCACCATATCTTCGTATGGAGAAGTGGAAGCATTCACTTCAATTTTTTCTTCTTTCGGCGTACATCCCGCCATCATTCCACATACGGTTGCTGTCGCAATGATAGCTGCCGCAGTCTTCTTCATCTTTTTCGTTTCCATCTTTTCAATCTCCTTTTATATAAATTTTACAATTGGTTACTTTATTTTTACAACAAAATAGGCAGGAGAACAAGAAGCAG
>DNJM01000164.1:4291-16772 GCA_003489085.1 Lachnospiraceae bacterium | reverse complement strand
CTGGTTCGAATCCAGTTCCCGCTATTGTAAAAAGCTTGTGTCCACAGGCTTTTTTTGTTGCCATGCTTGCGAAACAAAGGAAATAGGATTCATTGTGCAAAAGGGGTGGAAAATGTGACATTACAGCAGCTAAAATATATCGTTGAAGTAGCGAACTGTGGTTCCTTTAATGACGCGGCCAAGAATCTGTTTATCACACAGCCGAGCCTTTCCGGAACGGTACGGACGCTGGAGGAAGAAATCGGGTTCGATATCTTCCGCAGGAATAACCGGGGAATTGAGGTTACCGTAGAAGGCAGGGAATTTCTGGGCTATGCAAGGCAGGTATTAGAGCAGACAGAACTGATGGAAGAAAAGTATCTGCACAAGACGCAGCAGAAGCAGTTATTGTCCGTATCGACCCAGCACTATATGTTTGCAGTGAATGCATTTGTGAATCTGATCCATATTTATGGGCGGGAATCCTATGAGTTTGCCCTCCGGGAGACAAAGACGTATGAGATCATGGAGGATGTACAGAACTTTAAGAGTGAGATCGGAATTCTCTATCTGAATACGTTTAATGAGAAGATTCTGTTGAAATTCATTAAGGAAAAAAACCTGGTTTTTGAAGAATTATTCCGTACCCGCCCTTATATCTTTATCGGGAAAAATAATCCGTTGGCAGCCAGAGAACACGTGACTCTTGAGGATCTGGAAGAACTTCCGTATCTGAGATTTGATCAGGGAGAATACAATTCCTTTTATTTTTCAGAAGAAATCTTAAGTACGGTTTCTCATAAGAAAACGATAGTGGTCAATGACCGTGCAACACTATTTAATCTGCTGATTGGACTAAACGGCTATACGATTTCAACAGGATTTATCAGTAATCAGTTCGGAGATCAGATTATCGCAAAACCACTTCTGGAGGATGATGAGATCAAAGTAGGTTATGTGCTCCGTAAGAACCATGTTTTGAGTAAATTAGGGCAGATGTATATTGACTCGTTAAAGAAAGTATTGTACCCTGATATAAGTTAAACCTATATCAGGGTATTTGTTTTTGGACTTAGACAGGAACAAAGAATTCGATTACAATAAGGAACAGAAGTCAGGAAGGTAGAGAATATGAGTGAGAGAAATACAATTATAGAATTAAGCCATCTGGGAAAAGAATTTCAGGGAAAGGATGCCAAGGTTCGCGCACTTCGGGACATCAATCTGAAAATCGAAGCCGGAGAAATTTTTGGTATCATCGGTCTGAGCGGTGCAGGTAAAAGTACTTTGGTGCGGTGTATTAACTTTTTGGAGACACCGACCGAAGGAGATGTCATTTTTGACGGCAGGAGTTTAAAAAGTCTGACAGAAAAAGAGCTGCGTGAGGCAAGGCGTTCTATGGGAATGATTTTCCAGCAGTTTAATCTTCTGGCACAGAGAAATGTACTGAAGAATATCAGCTTTCCTCTGGAAATTGCAGGTGTACCGAAAAAGCAGGCACTGGAACGGGCAAAGGAGCTTCTGGAGATCGTCGGATTGTCCGATAAGGCGAGATCCTATCCGTCTCAGCTGTCCGGTGGGCAGAAGCAGAGGGTAGCAATAGCGAGAGCACTGGCGGGGAATCCCAAGGTGCTGCTTTGCGATGAGGCGACCAGCGCGCTGGACCCGAATACGACGAATTCGATTCTGCAGCTGTTAAAGGAGATTAATCAGAAGTATGGTATTACCATTATCATCATTACCCATGAAATGAAAGTGGTGGAAGCAGTCTGTGACAGAGTTGCGATCATTGATCAGAGTCAGATTGCAGAATGTGGTCCGGTGTCCGAGGTCTTCCATAATCCGAAATCCCAGATCGGACGGCACTTTATTCTTGGGGATGCGTTGAAAGAAATCTCCTTTGACAATCAATTATTCTATCGGATCATTTTTGACGGGCTGGAAGCTACAGAACCGGTCATTGCCAAGATGGCGCTGGCCTGTAAGTTCCCGGTCAATATTGCCTATGCATCTACAAAGCGAATTGGTGATAAGGCTGTAGGACAGATGGTCATTCAGGTCCCGGAACGGGATGAGGACAGGCAAAAGGTAGTCCGGTTCCTGGAGACGGAGCGGATTCCGTATGAGGAGGTAGAAGGAAATGAGTTTTGATGCACAGACTGTACAGATGCTGGCGGTAGGAACCTTAGAAACATTATATATGATATTTGCATCGGCGGTGATGGCTTATGTGATCGGTCTTCCGCTTGGTGTGATTCTGGTTGTAACAGATAAGGACGGCATCCGGCCAATGCCGGTAGTAAATCAGATCCTGGGATTTATCATCAATATCCTGCGATCCATTCCGTTTATTATCCTGTTGATTATGATTTTGCCGATTACCCGCGCAATTGCCGGAACCACTATTGGTGTCAATGCAACGGTGGTTCCATTGGTGGCATCCGCGGCGCCATATATTGCACGTATGATTGAATCGGCATTAAAGGAAGTGGATGCAGGCGTAATCGAGGCAGCAAAATCCATGGGAGCCAGTACCTGGCAGATTATTTATAAAGTGCTTCTGCCGGAGTCCGTACCGGTTAATCTGATGGGAGCGGCGATTACTGTAACTACGATTTTGGGTTATACGGCGATGACAGGATTTACCGGCGGCGGCGGCCTTGGAGGAATTGCGGTAAACTATGGCTATTATCGATATGAAACGGTAATCATGCTGGTTTCTGTTGTATTATTGATTGTGATTGTACAGATCATTCAGGCAGCAGGTGTCAAACTGTCAAGGAAATGCGATAAGCGGATCCGGTAAGACGGTTGAACATAAGATTCATTAGGGAGGCAGACATTATGAAATTCAAAAAAGCAGTGAGCGTAGCTGCAGTAGCAGCGTTGGCAGTATCCGTGCTGGCAGGATGCGGATCCAATACAAAGAAAGAAGAAGGATCCAATGAAACAAAGAAAGAAGAAAGTAAGACCATCACAGTGGGTGCAAGCCCGTCTCCGCATGCGGAAATCCTGGAAGAAGCCAGGAAGCTGATGGAAGAAAAAGGGTATACACTGGAAATCAAGGAATATTCCGATTATGTGATCCCGAATACCGCGGTAGAAGATGGTGATCTGGATGCAAACTATTTCCAGCATATCACATATCTGAACGACTTCAATGAGAAAAATGGAACGCATCTGGTATCCGCCGGAGAGATCCATTACGAGCCATTTGGAATCTATCCGGGAAAAATTCAGACGATCGACGAATTATCTGATGGAAGCAAGATCGCTGTTCCGAATGATACGACCAACGAGGCAAGAGCATTGCTTCTTCTGGAAGCACAGGGTATCATTAAGTTAAAAGAAGGCGCAGGTCTTACAGCTACAAAGAATGATATTGCCGAGAATCCGAAGAATGTTGAGATCGTTGAGCTGGCGGCAGCACAGATTCCACGTGCACTGGCGGATGTGGAGCTGGCATGCATGAACGGTAATTATGCACTGGACGCAGGCTATACCGTAGCAAAGGATGCCATCGCAGTAGAGGATGGCTCTTCTGAAGCTGTACAGGCGTATGTCAATGTCGTTGCTGTAAAGGAAGGAAACGAGAACAGTGATGCAGTAAAGGCTCTGGTAGAAATATTAAAGAGCGATGATATCAAGAAATATATCGAAGATAATTATAATGGCGCCGTAGTGGCAGTGGAATAAGATCCGGCTTTGGCGCTAAGACTATAACAGATATAAGGATTTTGAAAGAGGGGAATGCGATGCGTGTAGGAATGGGATATGATGTACACAGGCTGACAGAAGGAAGAGATCTGATCCTGGGTGGAGTTAACATTCCATATGAAAAAGGGCTCCTTGGGCATTCTGATGCAGATGTACTGCTGCATGCGATTATGGATGCACTGCTTGGGGCAGCAGCACTGGGAGATATTGGAAAGCATTTCCCGGATACAGATCCGACATATAAAGGAATTTCCAGCCTGAAGCTGTTGGAGCATGTAGGAAGGCTTCTGGAGGATCAGCTGTATGTGATTGAAAATATCGATGCGACAATCATTGCACAACGTCCGAAGATGGCGCCGTATATTGATGCCATGCGGAAAAATATTGCGGAGACGCTGCACATTTCCGTAGAACAGGTTAATGTGAAGGCGACAACAGAGGAAGGCCTTGGATTTACCGGAAGCGGAGAAGGAATTTCCTCTCAGGCCATCTGTGCATTAGAAAAGATCACGAATCTCAGCTACGATGTAACGCCGGGATCAGGCTGCGGATCATGTCCGGGCTGTGGGAATATGTGATAAATATGCAGCGTAGAATAAGAGAAAGACAGCGGTAAGCCAACAGACTTATCGCTGTTTTACATATCCGGGAAATAGCGCTATACTGTAAATAAAACAGAAAGGGATGAGGAAACATGGCAGTACAGGAAGCACTGAAGAAAATAAATGCGGTCGAAGGGAAATATATCTGCCTGGGAATTACAGAGGGCGGTGAAAAACAAGATACCTTTATGGTTCCATGGGAAAAGACAACTACCGCTATCAATATGAAGCTGCCGAATATATATCTGTCAGAAGAAGATATGCAGGAACAGGCAGTTCTGGACAGACTGAAGGAATTCACTGTCATTTCCTGCTATATATTTATTCCTCTTTCGGATTATCGTTTTATTGGACATTTTACGAACCTGTGGGATATTTTCATTCAGCATGCAGAACAGATGGAGTCTCTGGATTTTCTCGCAATGGTAAAAGACTGGAAGATGCTGCACATTGAGAACGCCAGAATCGAGAGCCTGGCGGCGGCATTTCCAGAGGATAAAGATTATAGCTGGGGTGTGAATCTGAGCCTGCATAACTGTCAGGTAGGGAATATGGAGATGCTGCGGAAAAATGGTATATGGTTGAACGAACTGATTATTTCAGAAACGGAAAAGAATCCGGAAGAAAGAAAAAGATGGAGAAAGGTGCGGGCGCTTTTGTTTAAGTATCTCTATTATGACAAAGAAAGAGAGGAGTGGAGAGAATAAATGAAATTGGAAACGGAAAGGCTGCTGCTGAGAAGGTTTACGACAGAAGACGTAAAAGAAGCATATAATTACCTCGGTGATCCGGATACAATGCGGTATATAGAAGCACCATATTCGGAAGAGCAGACAAAAGAATTTATTCGAAATTATGCGGCCTGTGATGCAGCAGCTGTGTATGCTCTGGTAGAAAAGAAGTCCGGGCATCTGATCGGTCATATGATATTTCATCCCTATGGCTGTGAACAGATATATGAACTGGGATTTATCATTCACAGAGAGTATCAGAAGCAGGGCTATGGCTTCGAAATGAGCCATGCACTGCTGCGGTATGGCTTTCAGAAGATGAAGCTGCATAAGATCACGGCGGAAACGGTTGAACCGAATGAAGCGTCAAGGCATCTGCTTCAGAAACTGGGAATGAAGCAGGAGGCTGTTTTCCGCGAACAGGTATTCTATCACGGGGAATGGATGGATGAATACCATTATGGAATACTGGCGAAAGACTATTATGCGGATAACAGTGTATCTGTAGAGTGAAGGACAGACAGAAGAGAGGAGTGGACGTCATATGATAGTATTTTTAACAAGCAGCCCAGGCGGAATCTATTATGACGGGGAGAAACGGATGGTATGCGAATGGGATTCTTCCAATGGATTTGTGGAAGAATTGCAGCAGGTCTGGAAGGAAGACAGCCGATGCCTGATGATTGCATCGGATCCGGATGCGATGGAGAAAAATGAGTATTACAGAGAGGTGATGGCGCAGTCCATCGCTCTGAGCGGCCTGTCTATTGCAGAAATGAACTTGTGTGACGGCAGAAATCCGGAGATGACAGCAGAGAGTTTGCATAAATATGACGTTGTGATCTTGTCAGGCGGACATGTACCGACCCAGAATGCATTTTTTGCAGTGCTTCATTTGAGAGAAGCGCTGCAGAATTATGAAGGAATCGTGATCGGAATCAGTGCAGGAACTATGAACAGTGCGGAAGAAGTGTATGCGATGCCGGAGCGGGAAGGTGAAAGCAAGGATCCAGAGTATGAGCGGTTCCTTATGGGGCTGGGACTGACAGATATCATGGTGATACCGCATTTTCAGGAAATCTGTGAAACAGTTCTGGATGGAAAGCAGGCAGTTGAAGAAATCGCCTGTCCGGACAGTATGGGAAGGTGCTTTTGTGGTCTGCCGGACGGCAGTTATTTGCTGATTTGGGATGGAAAGACGAAATTGTATGGAGAGGCATATCTGATTCAGGATGGAGAAGTTTCCGCTCTTGGGGAGAAAGGCTCCGTAATCGAGGTATGATAGGAGACAGAATGGGACAGGAAGAGCAAATCAGGGTTCGCAGATTAAAACGAGATGAGCATGGAAGAACACGGGCGTTATGGGAGGAAATTTTTTCGGAAGACAGTCCGGCTTTTCTGGATTATTATTATACGCAGATGGCGGATCATAATGAAATCTATGCAATAGAAGACTGCCGGCGGCTTCAGGCAATGCTGCAGTTGAATCCATATCAGATCCAGGCGGGTACGTATCTCGGGAAAATGAATTATATCGTAGCAGTTGCAACGAAGGAAGGCTGCCGCGGCCGGGGCTATATGACAGCGCTTTTGAAGGAGGCGTGCCGGGCAATGTACAGGGAAGGGATGCCGTTTACCTTTCTGATGCCGGCAGCGGAGGCCATTTACTACCCGCATGGCTTTCGGTTTATTTACCGGCAGAAGCAGGGGACCGTAGTCTCCGGGCAGAAGGCACCATATCTGGAATGTATCCCGGCGGAAGAAAGTGACTGTGTCGAAGCAGCTGCATTTGCAGAACGGCTTTTAAAAAATGAAAAAGCGTCCGTATATGCAAAGCGGGATGTATTCTACTATAAACGAATCCGCAGAGAACAGATCAGCGAGAATGGGGGACTGCTGATGCTCCGGGAGAATGGGGTCCTGAAGGGCCTTGTATATTTTGCTTCCGAAGGAGAAGAATGGGAGCTGCGGGAGCCGCTGCTTGAGACAGCAGAAGGGAATCAAAAGGAATGGCTTTCTCAGGCAGCCTATCAGCTTTGTAAAAAGGAAGGCTGCAGAATGCATTGTGAAGGATTCGGAACGGAGCCGGAAAAACCGGTGATTATGGCACGGGTGGTCTGTCTGGAAGCATTTTTTGGCTGCTTTATGGCAAAGGAGGATCTGGAAGGAGATATTCGGGTCAGTGATGCTATACTGCCGGAGAATGAAGGACGATGGCATCTGTCTGCGAAAAAAGGACAGCCGATATCTGCATCCAGAGAAACCTTGATACGGGCGGCGGCACTTGAAGGGGAAGAAAAAAGAGAAAAGAAACCTATTCCGGTATCTGTATTGATGTCTGTTTTGTCCGGCTATCTGAGTATCGAAGAGTTGGAAAGAGCAGAGGAGAACCGGATTCCTGCAGAGGCAAAAAGTCTCCTGCAGAAAATAAAACCCTGGAACAAGATTGTTCTGAATGAGATCGTATAAGGGTTGACAAATTCCGGATTATCTCATAAACTAAATGCAGGCAGAAAAGACAAAGGCCAGGAACGAAGAAAGTAGCAGAAAGGAAGCCGTCAGAGAGGGACTGTCAGTGGCTGAAAGCAGACCCGGGCGAAGCTTCTGTGAAGTGCCTTCGGGAGCTGACCGGGCGAGAAGGATGGATGCGAAAGCAGCATGCAGAAAAGGTAGTCCGGTACGTACTTCATACGTTACATGAACAAAGAGGAAAAGACAGATTTCTTTTTCAGTAGAGTGGAACCGCGGATGAACTTCGTCTCTTTTTAGGAGGCGGAGTTTTTCTTGGTTTTATAGGAAGAGGAGGAATATAGTATGAAACTGTATAATACCATGACAAGGAAAAAAGAAGAATTTCAGCCATTGGAAGAAGGAAAGGTGAAGATGTACGTATGCGGTCCAACCGTATATAACTTTATTCATATCGGCAATGCCCGCCCGATGATTATATTTGACACCGTCAGAAGATACTTTGAGTACAAAGGTTATGAGGTTAACTTTGTATCTAATTTTACAGATGTAGATGATAAGATTATCAAGAAAGCGAATGAAGAGGGAATCAGCGCAGAAGAGCTCTCCCAGCATTATATCGAAGAATGCAAGAAGGATATGGCAGGAATGAATGTCAAACCGGCCACGACCCATCCGCTGGCAACCCAGGAGATCGGCGGCATGATAGAAATGATTGCCCAGCTGATTGAAAAAGGGTATGCATACGAAAAGAACGGCACGGTTTATTTCAGAACAAGGAAATTCACACCATATGGAAAACTGTCCCATAAGAATCTGGATGATCTGCGTTCCGGCGGTCGTTCCCTGCTGGTCAGCGGTGAGGATGAAAAAGAGGATCCGCTGGATTTCGTTCTGTGGAAGCCGAAAAAAGAGGGAGAACCGTCATGGCCGTCGCCATGGAGCGATGGACGTCCGGGATGGCATATTGAATGCTCTGAGATGTCCCGCAAATACCTGGGAGAGCAGATCGATATCCATGCCGGCGGCGAGGATCTGATCTTCCCGCATCATGAAAATGAGATCGCACAGAGTGAGGCGGTCAATGGAAAAGAATTTGCCCGGTACTGGATGCACAATGGATTTCTGAATATCGACAACCGTAAAATGGCCAAGTCTCTTGGAAATTTCCGTACGGTTCGAGAAATTGGCGAACAGTATGATCTGCAGGTGCTGCGTTTCTTTATGTTAAGTGCTCATTACAGGAGTCCGCTGAATTTCAGCGCGGAGCTGATGCAGGCTGCGAAAAACGGACTGGAAAGAATCTGTACGGCAGCTGCGAATCTGAAGTATCTGATGGGAAATACAAAGGCAGAAGAGATGACAGAAGCAGAAGAAGAATCCTTTGCACAGAGCGAGCAATATGTAAAGGAATTCGAAGCGGCAATGGAGGATGATTTCAATACGGCAGATGCGGTATCGGCTATTTTTGAACTCGTAAAATTCGCCAATACAAACAGCAGTACGGAGAATTCCAAAGCCTATTTGAAAGCACTTCTGGAGCGGATTGTAAAGCTGAGTGACGTATTAGGACTGATTGTAGAGCCGAAGGAAGAATTGCTGGCAGAGGATATTGAGGCATTGATTACAGAACGGCAGGCAGCCAGAAAAGCGAAGAATTTTGCCCGCGCGGATGAGATTCGCAATGGTCTGCTTGAAAAGGGAATTATCCTGGAAGACACCAGAGAAGGAGTAAAATGGAGAAGGGCTTAAGTTTGGAAGCATGTATGGAAGAGACCTTTGACCTTGAGACAAAGGATCCGACAGAATATTCCTCCCTGGCGCTGGCTTTTATCGGGGACTGTGTCTATGATCTGATTATTAAGACAATTGTATTGCAGGAAGGAAACCGGCAGGTGAATAAATTACAGGCGGAAACCAGCCGTTATGTTCAGGCTTCCGCGCAGTCGCGGATGATGCGCCGGATGCAGGAGATTCTGACGGAGGAAGAACATGCAGTATATAAGAGAGGACGGAATGCCAAGTCGGTTTCTCCGGCGAAAAATCAGAGCATTACGGATTACCGAAGAGCTACCGGATTCGAGGCGCTGATCGGCTGGCTGTATCTGCGCAAAGAATATGGACGTATCATGGAACTGGTGAAGGAGGGGCTGCCCGCCCTGGAGGAGCCGGAAGAGGAATAGGAGCAAAAGAGATGGAAGAAAAGAAGCAGAAAGAGACGCTGGTGATAGAAGGACGGAATGCCGTGCTGGAGGCATTTCGTTCCGGAAAACCGATTGACAAACTATTTGTTCTGGACGGCTGTCAGGACGGTCCGGTTCGGACGATTATCCGCGAAGCGAAAAAGCAGGATGTGATTCTGAACTTTGTAACCAGAGAACGTCTGGATCAGATGTCGGAAACAAAAAAGCATCAAGGTGTCATTGCGCATGCCGCTGCTTATACCTATGCGGAGGTAGAGGATATGCTGCAGCTGGCGGAGAAAAAAGGAGAAGAACCTTTTTTGATTCTGCTGGACGGAATTGAGGATCCGCATAATCTGGGGGCCATTATCCGTACAGCGAATCTGGCCGGTGCGCATGGTGTGATTATCCCGAAGCGTCGTGCGGTGGGACTGACGGCCATTGTAGCGAAAACCTCGGCTGGTGCGCTGAATTATACGCCGGTGGCGAAGGTGACGAATCTGGCAAAAACCATGGAAGAGCTGAAGGAAAAAGGACTTTGGTTTGTATGCGCCGATATGGGCGGTGAAAGTATGTATCGGCTGAATCTAAAAGGTCCGATCGGACTGGTCATTGGGAATGAAGGGGAAGGCGTAAGCCGTCTGGTAAAGGAAAAGTGTGATTTTATTGCCTCGATTCCGATGAAGGGAGAGATTGACTCCTTGAATGCATCTGTGGCAGCGGGGGTTCTGGCATACGAAATCGTGCGTCAGAGACTGCAGTAGGAAAGAAAGATGGCCGTACTGGAGGAAATGAATGACAGAATATGGCAGAATGAAAGATGATGAACTGATCCGCAGGCTGCGGGATGGAGATGCCTCAGTCACGGAATTTATTATGGAAAAATATAAAAATATGGTTCGGAAAAAGGCAAAGGCAATGTATCTGCTGGGTGGAGAAAATGATGACCTGATTCAGGAAGGCATGATCGGTCTTTTCAAAGCCGTACGGGATTATGACCCGGATCAGGAGACTTCCTTTGCCAGCTTTGCAGATCTGTGTATTTCCAGACAGATCTATTCAGCTGTATTGGCGGCCCGCAGAAAGAAGCATCTTCCGCTGAATTCCTACGTTTCGATTTATGAAACGGAGAACCGGGAGGAAGAAGGCAGTGCGCCGCCGCTGTTGGAAACCATTGAGGATGAAAAGGGACGGAATCCTGAGGAAATGCTGCTGGGGCGTGAGGCACTGGAATGCATTGAGACAAGACTTCAGGAACGCCTGAGTCATCTGGAAAGCAGAGTATTATATCTGCATATGCAGGGGATGGATTATACGACAATTGCAAAGATAATCGATAAAAGTCCGAAGGCAGTGGATAATGCACTGCAGAGGATCCGGATGAAAACACAGGAAATAGTAGAGAAACTGTAACGCATAGGAGAAGGGGAAAATGGAAAGACACAAAAAGACACAAAAAAAGAAAAATTCTTCATTTGTACTCTTGACAAATTTCCTTTTTTTCGATATAGTATACACGTTGTCAGCGATACGTAAGCTGAAGACAGATGCTGTCGTGGCTCAGTCGGTAGAGCGTCGCCTTGGTAAGGCGGAGGTCACGGGTTCAAATCCCGTTAACAGCTTTTTTATGCTTGGTCTAAAATGGATGAAGTAATTCGATTTTCATAAATAATCCTTTCTGTGAGTAGAAAAATACCGCCTATCATTGTATTAGGCGGCATCTTGTTCTATTAAATTTTTACCACGTCTTTACCCAGAATCCCATTTTATCGCGGAAACTTCCGAGCAATATCATTATTAAATCAATGAGCACGCCGATTCCAAAAAATCCAAGGGTAAGAAACCATATAATTCCAGTTCCAACCTTTCCGACATAAAATCTATGTATGCCAAGGCATCCAAGAAATAAACAAAGTAAAGTTGCAATAAGCCGACTTTTTGGACTTATCATGTTTCCATATCCACCAGTCTGTGCTACTGCACTTGCGGCTGCTGTGTTATTATTGTTTATAACAATATTTTTATCTTGGTTGCTTACGATATCTTCAACCTGCTTACCACATTTTGGGCATATTACGCAGTCTTTATCAATTAATTCTCCTCAATGTTTACAGTGCTTTTTATTTACAGCTTGATTTATTGGTGCTCCGCAATTCGGACAGTTTGCTGCCTGATCCGATACCTCTTTTCCACATTCTTTACATGTTATAAGTGCCATTTTTATCCTCCTGTTTGGTTTTTCTATATATTACCACAAAGTTTAGTGTTTGTAAATTCATTTTACTTTAAACAATTTGATAACTTCCCGCTCTTTAATCTTCATAATGCCCTTTGCAGGATTTTACAATAATCTGATTGCCGGATATTTCATATACAAGGCGGTTTGTTTCATCAATTCGTCTGCTGTATAGACCTGATTTATTATACTTTAGCAGTTCCGGCTTTCCTATGCCCTGCATTGCTCCGTCCCGATCTATGCTCTTTAGTAGCTGGTTTATCCGTTTTACGGTCTTTTTATCTTGCCCCTGCCATTCTGTGTATTGATTCCAGCCGGTATCAGTAAATAAAATGTTCATGATTTCAATTCTCCATAGCTTCCAGTTCTTCCATAGTCTTAGCTACTACTTTTCCGGCTTTCAGTTCTTCATCTGATTTATCCAGCATAGCAAGATATTCAGCGTTTCGCTTCGCTTTCTGCAAGGCGTTATATTCAGCCTCGTTTATCATGTAGATATTTTCATTTCGTGGTCTTGAGATAACAACGGTTTCTCCCATACTGATTTTATCACACCATTCTTTG
>DNJM01000164.1:0-3998 GCA_003489085.1 Lachnospiraceae bacterium | reverse complement strand
GATTTTATCACACCATTCTTTGAAATTATCCCGGAAATTTACAGATTTTACCGCTAACATGGTTTAGGCCCCCTTTTTAAAAAAATACGTTTTTCTGTATTTAATTTTGTACATTTATTATATTTAAAGTATGCCCCGGTGTCAATGAAAATGGAATTAAACAACTTAGTGGCGAATTGGGATATCCAAAGGAATGTGGCAAAGTCACTTTTTGTGCAATTGAGGGGCCCGAGGATTTGTACCAAAATTATTTTATAGGAAAGTTCGGCTTATGTAGCATCGAACTTATTTTTTTCTTTATTCTCTGTAATGCATTGTCAATCGACTTCGGTGATTTGCTCAGTGACTTTGCAATCTGCTGATAACTGCAGCCGTCGATATAAAGTTCTACGACCCGTTTTTCAAAAGGGCTTAATTTTTCTTCAATGGCACTCTGGATATCCGTAACATTTTCGCGGTCAATCAATATATCTTCCGGATTCATTAATTCATTCGGCAAAAGAGTATCCGCCAGTGTTTCCCGCTGTGTGCTGTCCTCTGAACTTCCCAGTGGGGAGTAGAGGGAAATATAGGAATTGAGGGGGGAATTTTTCATTCGGTTGGCGCCTTTTATAACGTTGTATAACTGATGCTCAATACAGATTTCCGCAAAACGGACAAAGGAACTGTCTCTGTCGGTATCATAGTCCCGTATCGCCTTGTAGAGTGCAATCATTCCCTCCTGAATTAAATCCTCATTTTCCCCGCCAATCAGGTAAAGTGTGCGTGCCTTTTTTCTGACCAGGTATTTATATTTTTCCAAAAGATAATCAACCGCAGAGGAATCTCCGTCCCTGTAAGCGCGGATTCGTGCTTCATCATCCATAGCTGTCTCCATTCTGGTTATGCCCCGTAGCATGCTGCTGGCATTTTATTCCAATAATCGCTGACGCACAATTTCGTATGCTAAAATCCCGGCGGCAACAGAGGCGTTCAAAGAATCAATATCGCCGTTCATTGGGATGGCAGCAGTCAAATCGCAGTGCTCTCGTACAAGCCGGCTCACACCGTTCCCCTCGTTTCCAATTACCAGGCCAATGGGACCGGAGAGATTGTTACGGTACATCAGCTCCCCCTCCATATCGGCACATACAAACCAGAGCCCTTTTTCCTTTAACTCCTCTATGGTATTTACGAGGTTCGTTGCACGGACTACCGGAGTGTAGTGGACAGCTCCGGCAGAAGCCTTTACAACAGTTGCCGTCAACCCTACGGCACGGCGTTTAGGAATAATAACACCATGTGCCCCTGCGAGGTTTGCTGTCCGGATGATAGCCCCGAGATTATGCGGATCTTCGATGCCGTCCAATAAAAATATAAAGGGTGCTGTTCCCTTTTTTTCAGCAAGGAGGAAGATATCTTCTATTTCGCTGTAATGAAAAGCAGATAGAAGAGCGATTACCCCTTGGTGGCGGGCAGTTTCGCTCATATGGTCAAGTCGTTCCTTTGGAACAAAATCAAGGACCGTTCCCGTTTTTTTTGCTTCTTTTATAATAGAAAGAATTGGCCCGTCTGACAGGCCCTTCTGTACATAGAGCCGTTCAATCAGACGGCCGGCGCGGAATGCCTCTAAAACACTGTGGCGCCCCTCTATGCGGAGATCATTATTCTCTGGTTTTGCGTTATGATTGTTCATTCGTCCCCCGTTTCTGAGCGTCCGGAATTTCCATTCGCTCTATAGCATATTTTAATAAGTTCACAGCGCGTTCCGTCTGATTTGTCAGGTACAGATAGCCGTACAGGGCTTCCAGCCCTGTGGCATTGCGGTAATCCTGAATATCTGCGTGACGTGACATAGTAGAAGTTTTGGCGTTGCGTCCCCGCCGGAAGACGGCCCCCTCCTGCTCTGTCAACTCCGGGAGTATGGTGGTGATTATATAAGATTGGGTGGCAGCGTTGACAAGGGAGCTGGTTTTTCTGTGCAGCTTTTTGACAGGGCCTCCTGTAGTATCTAATACCAGTGTGCGTACTATTATTTCAAAAACAGCATCCCCCACATAAGCAAGTTTCAGGGGAGAAATTGTGCGGATATCACACTTGTCCGCGGGAAAAACACGGTGTATCTGCTCTAATAAACAATCGGATGTATTCATAAAATACCTCATTTCTTTCAGCCCCTGTGTAAACCTCGGGCCGGGTGTACATTTCTCAGCCACACCTTTTTCAATGATACCACAATTTATTAAAGATTGAAAGAAGATTCCCCAATATAGTTATATTTGAAAAAGTCAACATTAAATGCGAAAAAAATTTATAAATTTTCACTTTTAGCATTTTGCACAATATATAGAGCTGTTTTATTGTTAATTTTGCACAAATGAGTAAAACAAATAAAGCCTGCTGCCTCTCTGCTGCCGGTTAATGCACTTATGCCGCTTTTCTTAACTCCTCCTCGAATAACTGTTCTGATGTTCTGTAATCAAATATGCGACGCGGGTAATTATTGATCCACTCCTCTATTTTTTCAACCTCTCTTTGTGTTTTATCGTCAAAATCTGTCCCTTTGGGGATATGCCGCCGGACTAGCTTATTTTGATTTTCATTACTTCCGCGCTCCCAACTGCTGTAAGGATGGCAATAATATATCCTTGTACGGTCTTTCTTTCCCCTGCGGGATCGTTTCATTCCCTCATAGTCTGCAAACTCCGATCCGTTATCTACGGTTATGCTCTTAAATATTTCCCGAAATTTCGCCCCTAATCTTCTTTCCAGTCGATCTAATGCTTTAACCACTGCTGCTGCCGTATGTTCTTTAAGCAGCATAATAATTTCTTTTCGTGTTTTCCGTTCTGTGAGTACCAAAAGAGATTTTTTTGAAACGCCTCTTTTCCCTACTACGGTATCCATTTCCCAATGTCCGAACTCCTCACGCTCGTTAATTTCCTCCGGTCTTTTTTCTATGCTTTCGCCTTTGCTCGCCCTCTTTGCCGTCGTTCTTCTATAGGCTCTCTTTTCTCCTTTTCTTTTTACTGGTAGCTGCTTATTTGTTAAATTAAGGAATACGCCTTTATCTATATAGCTGTATAACGTGGTTACGCATATCGAAAATGTATAGCCCTCCTCCTTTACTTTTGCCAATGCTGCTGCCGGGCTATAGCCGTCATTTATTATAATTTCCTCTATGCGGTCTGCAAATTCTCTTTCTTTACCTATTTTAATATCTGCGCCTTTGGCAGCTAACGCCTCGTTTTTCTTTTCCTGTGCAATATCCGGGCTGTATCTTTCCTCTGTTGTGTAATCAGAATTTAACGCCTCAAACCTCCCGCGCTTGATTTCTCTATATATAGTGCTTATATGAACGCTCAAAATATCTGCGATTTCTTTTTTCTTGTGTCCTGCCTTTAATAATACTTCTATTTTCAAGCGGTCGTTAAATGTTAATTGCTTGAATGTTCTCATTTTGTGCCCTCCTCTCACAAGAAAACGCCGTAGGCTATCCCGTTTTGGTAGCCTGCGGCGTTGTCTATGGCGTTGTATCATGCGCAAATTTACCCTAATTCTTTTTCCAATAAGCTATTTATATATTCGCTCATACTTACCCCCGCTGCTTTTGCTTTTTTCTTCAATATTTCTTTTCTTCCCTTTGGTAGTAGCAATTCCATACGATCATACTTTTCTCGTTTATAGTCATTCTGGTAGGCAATCTGATTAAATTCCTTTCCGTCTTTACTCGTCCTCATTTCCAAAACCTCCTATCTTGACTTTATTATCTTTCTGTGATAAAGTGTAACCAAGTTAAGGGGCTTGGTTTACAAGTTACTCTTTACGGTCTTTGGGGTTGTCGTCTTGGTCGGTGTCAGCCCCTTTTTTAATATCCTTTATCACTTCTAAGATTGTCACTGTTACAATGGCTATTTCCAAAAGCACTTTTATTATTATCATTTTGCTACTCCTTTTCGGTGTAGCCCCTTAACTGATTACAATATTATTTTATAACATATTCTGTAATATGTCAATAC
>DNJM01000037.1 GCA_003489085.1 Lachnospiraceae bacterium | reverse complement strand
TGCGCGGGAATTTATAAGGTATATTAATAAGCCTCTTATACAGGTGGATAAGGAAGATATTGAACATTATCTAAGAGCCAAGAAAAAAGAGGGAAATACAGGATGTTCATTGAATAATAAACGTAGAAAATTAAATTCGCTTTTTACATGGATGAAAAAAAGCAAATTAATTCAGGAGAATCCAATGGATGAAATAGATCATTTCAAAGAGACATTAAAGCCTGTGGACCATTTGTCAGCGGAAGAAATAGAACAACTAAAAGAGGGATGCCAGGATAAAAGAGATCGGGCATTGCTGGAATGGTTTCGATGCACGGCTGTGCGAAAAGGAGAGATACCATATATAAAAATTGACCAGATTGATTGGGCATCCGGTGAAGTGCAGATATACGGTGAAAAAACGGATACATATAGGGTGGTATTCTTGGATCGAGTGGCTTTGAAATATTTAAAAGAGTATATCGAAGAAAGGGGATTGACAATCAGGAGCAGCCAGCCATTATTTACGCCTACCAGGGGAGATGTTGAGAAAGCACTTACAAAGAGCGGAATCTATGCAGAAGTAAAGCGAATAGCCAGAAGATCAGGACTAGAAAGGAGGGTATATCCTCATCTGTTTAGAAAAACAACTGCAACCAATATTGTTCGTCGTGGCGGAAGTACAGATGATGCCGGCATTTATATAGGGCATAAACCACAGGACGTTACCAACCGTCATTATGTTTCAGCGGAAAATGTACATAAGATATTCCATGAATATGTAGAATCAATATAGAGGATATAGAAAACTGCTCTTTGTGGTAAGGAGATATGTATTTTTAAAGGAGTGATATAAAAATGAAGCAAATAACGGAGAACAATAAGAAAAAGGAATATCTCCGAGAATACAGGGGGCATTTAAGGAGAATCCAGAGAATAGAGGCAGAACTTGTAGAGCTTCGAGCGATGAGATCATCAATGACTATAAGTAATGATGGGATGCCGCGCGGATCTGGACAGAGTGATATGTCAGATTACGCTGCAGAATTGGATCGGTTGGAACGTGATCTGATTAATGAAAAGAATGAACGAGTGAAAGCGTATAAAAAAATATCCGGCCAGATCAAGTGCCTGAATAATGAGAATGAAAAAGATGTGTTGTTTTATAGGTATATAACAGGACTTGAATGGTGGGAGATTGCAGAGAAGATGAATTATTCGGAAAGGTGGGTGTTAAAAATTCATGGAAGAGCACTGGGGCATTTTAATTTACCAAAAGAGTTCATAGAAGTTCAGTCCAACATGTGATATTATGATATCATCAAAAAGCAAAACAAAAAGAGACGGTGTCCAAAAGGATGCCGTTTTTTATTGGAAAATTATAGGGTGTTCTTCTGGAATGGAAAATTGGCATGGGATATACAAAAGAACAGTTAGAGACTGGTGAATGGGTCAGGAAGATCTCCACAGAGTCATACAGGGGATGGAAAGCTTTTTATCATACATCTGCCTGGAAGCGTAAGCGTAAGAGCATATTAAGGCGCGATAAATATGCATGTCAGAGATGCAGGCAGCAGGGGAAGTATACACGGGCAGATACGGTACATCACAAAAAACATTTAAGGAAGGTGCCGGAACTTGCCCTGACAGACAGCAACCTGATAAGCCTGTGTACAGTGTGTCATGAAGCTATGCATCCGGAAAAACACAAGAAGCGGCATAACGCTGTAACAGAAGAAAAATGGTGATCCCCCCGGGTCAAAAAAATTAAAAACTCCTGCTTTGCCAGAGACCGGCGCCACTCTGGCTTAGCGGGTTTTTCATTTGTTATGCGCGCGCGGGGGAGGAAAGGGGGTGGTCTGATGGGGCGATCAAGCGGGAGACAGTCAGATATCGTGTCAGAAAATCGCTGGAAGACCAGCTAAAAGCAAAAGGCGCAGATATAGAGTTGTTCAAAAACCAGATTAGTGACTATATGGCCATGTGGGATCTGAAAGAATCATTGAAGGATGACATTGCAGAGAACGGTTTGCGGCTGTTGTACAAGACGGCGAACGGAGGGAAGGCGGAAAAGGACAATCCGTCAGTCAAGCAGCTTCCTCTTATCAATAAGCAGATGCTTATGCTGCTAAAGCAGTTGGAGATCTCCACGGACAATGTGTCAAAGGACGGAGAAGGTCAAAGTGACGAGCTATGAACCAAATATTGATGAATGGATCTACCTGATTAAAGGAAACCATATTGAACACTGCCGGGAGCAGGAGCTTGCGATCGACAACAACATCATACCGGTACTGGAACGTCCGGATGTATATGTGGATGCGGAGAGGATTAAAAAAGGCCTGAGCTTACAGAAATACTTTCCGTATGAACTTCTGCCGTGGGAAAAATATCAGTTTGCTGTCATTGCAGGTGTATTCCTTCAGCAGCAGGGAATGGAAGATGACATCTATTTTCACGAGATCAGGGATATCATTGGACGAGGTGCCGGGAAGAATGGTTTTATCGACTTCCTGGCACTTTATTTTATTTCGCCGCTCCATGGGGTAAAGGGTTATAACGTGGATTTAATTGCAAACGGAGAAGACCAGGCAAGCACGTCTATTCTGGATGTGGGGGATCTGATCCGATATCCTGTGGACCCAAAGTACGGAAAAGCCCTGAACGCGAATTTCAAGGCGTATGCGGAGAAGGTAGTAGGGAAGAAGATGGGGGCTGCCTTCCGCCTGAATACCACCAGCACAAAGAACAAAGATTCCAAACGGACCGGCTGTGTAATCTACGATGAAAAGCACCAGTACACCAGCACCACGAACATGAATACTTTGCAGTCCGGACTGGGAAAGATGAAATGGTCCAGGGAGATCACGATCACGACGGACGGGCATGTGCGCGGCGGCGTTTTAGACGACGAAAAAGAACAGAACAAGGTAATCTTACAGGAATACAACCCGGATAACCGGGTGTTTGTGAACTGGTTTCGGATAGAAGAAGAAGACGAATGGAAGGACGTTAGAAAGATCGTTAAAGCGAATCCGTCTCTGGCATACCAGCAATTTGCTACATTGCGCCAGCGGATCGAGCAGGAGATCACCAAGATGCCGTCTACGCCGGAATATTTCCCTGAGTTCCTTGCAAAGCGCTGTAATTATCCCATATCTGATCCACAGATGGCAATTGCAGAGTGGGCAGATATCGTGGAATGTACAAAAGAACCGTTTTTTGCATTGCGGCCTTGTATGGCCTGTGTGGGCGGTGTGGATTATACAAAAACAAACGACTTCTGCGGATGCATACTGACATTCCGAAAGGGGAGCCAGTATGTAACGATTCATCATTCGTTTATCTGCGCGAAGTCAAGGGATCTGCCAAACATTAAAGCACCGATCAGAAAATGGGTGGAAGAAGGGATCTGTACCATCATAGATGATGTGGAGATCCCGCCGGAAGTTCCGGCAGACTGGTTCGCGAAGTATGCAAGGCAGTATAACATAGTAATGATCGGATGCGATGACTTCCGTTTTACTTGGCTGAACAAAGCATTTAAAACAGTAGGGTTTGACGCATACGATAAAACGAACAAGAAGGTATACCTGGTTCGCCCATCGGATATAGCAAAGGCAAGTGCAGCCATCAACAGCGCGTTTCTGCGCCACGCAGTATCTGGATGGGACAGAATGATGTGCTGGTACACGAATAACAGTAAGAAAGTACTGGACAGTAAGGGAAATACTTATTATGGCAAGCAGGAGCCGAAGCTCCGGAAGACGGACGGATTTATGGCATGGGTGGCTTCCATGTGCTGCCTTGGTTTCATTCCTGAAGAAAGCGACTTCCCGGAGATCAATATGAATGTGGCAGTATTTTAAGAAGGGTGGGAAGGTATGTCGGTTATTACAGATTTTTGGAAATTTATAAGGGGAAAGACACTGGGGGGAAAGGAATATAAGGTGTCTTTGCAGGATGTAGAAGCATACATGGACAGAGACGGACGGGATGAACTGGCTATCTATATGTTTGCTTTGCATGCAGGAATCAATATTATCGCGAATGCGCTGTCAATGTGTGAAGTCAGGACGTTCCGAAAATGGGAGGAAACGCGGGAAGACCAGTATTACCGCTGGAATTTTGAACCAAATATGAACATGAATGCGGCACAGTTCAAGCAAAAGCTGGTATGGATGCTGATTTATAAAAATGAATGCCTGGTGGTCCAGGGAAGCGGCGGCGAGTTCCTGATTGCGGACAGTTACACACATTGCCAGAACGCGCTTGGGCAGGATACGTTTGAGGGGGTGACAATAGGCAGTGACAGTGAAAGCGGGACAGTAAGCCCATATACATTCCAGAAAACATTCAAAATGAAGGATGTATTATTCTACCGTTTGTCAAACAGGAACATAACAGCGCTTTTGGAGCAGCTTATGCAGGAATATGACGGGATGCTGAAAGCGGCTGTTCAAAAATTCCATAAAGCCGGGGGAGAGCGCGGGATCTTGTCCATTGATGCCAACGCAGCGACAGGAACTTACGGAATGAAAGAGGATGGCACGCCAAAGACATTCAATGATGTGTATACGGAACTGATTAATAAGCAGTTTAAACAGTATTTTAAATCGCCCAATGCGGTTCTGCCGTTGTTCCGGGGGTTCGATTACCAGACAAAAGGGACAGAAGCTTCAAAGAAATCAACCTCAGAGGTTAAAGACGTCACGGATCTGACCGGAGAGATTTACAGCCGGGTGGCTAATGCGCTGCAGATCCCGCCTGCTCTGCTGAAAGGGGATATTGCGGATGTGTCTGCGCTTACAAGGAACCTGCTCACGTTTGCGGTAGATCCGATTGCGTCCATGATCGAGGCGGAGAACAACAGGAAACTTTATAGGAGGGAAGTGCTGGAAGGAACCTATCAGATGATCGACACATCGGCAATCATGCATATGTCGGCGGCAGAGCTGGCGGAATCGTCCGACAAGATGATCTCCTGCGGCGGATGGAATATTGATGAAATACGCAAAAAGGCCGGGGACGCGCCGCTGAATACGGAGTGGTCCAAGGAACATTTCCTGACAAAGAATTATTCCGGAATGGAAGCGGCGGAAGCAGCAGCCGGGCAGGCGAAGATGGAAAGCGGAAAGGAAGGAAAGAAAAGTGAAGCATGAAACAAAGCACAAAATGAAGTACCGGTTTGAGCAAAGCACGCATGTACACAAACTGTATGTGTACGATGACGTGAAGGCGGATGGGAAATTTAACTGGAATACCTGGGAATATGAGGATTCCGAGACGTCGGCAAAGTATTTCCGGGACCGGCTGGATGAGATTCCGGACGGCGCGGATATAGAACTGCATGTGAACAGCGCGGGCGGAGAGGTCGGGGAAGGAGTCGCGATCTATAATCTGCTGGTACAGAAAAAGAAGGCCGGAAGCCGGATTGTCGGATATGTGGACGGGATGGCCTACAGCGTAGCCATGGATATCATTATGGCCTGCGATGAGATTCATATGGGCTATGGTACGTCCATGTTCCTGCACAATCCATGGGCATATGCGTCAGGGAATGCGGATCAGCTAAGGGGAATCGCCGACCAGTTGGACGCTCTGGCAGACGCATCGGCGCAGCTTTATATGTCCAGGGCAAAAAATCTGGGAGAAGAGGAATTAAAGGAGATGATGCGAAAAGAAACAATGCTGGCGCCGGATACATGTAAGCAGTATGGTTTTTGCGATTTTGTAGGGGAAGGTGAAGGAAAAGATCCGGAAGATCCGGAGGATGATCCGGACCCGGACAATAAAGACATACAGTTGCAGCAGCTTAAAGAACAACTGTACCAGCAGAAGCAGATCAATCAGATGCTTATGGGAATTGGCAGCAGGGCGTCCATGAAAAGTGTGTTTGCCCAGGCCGTAAAAATGAATCAGAGAAAAGGAGAATGAGGAATGAAGAACAGAGACATTATTGACCAGGAATCACAGGAATTTATGCAGAAGCTGTCAACAGCCCTGCAGGAAGATGACGCAGAGGGTGCGGCGAAAGCCCTTCAGGAAATGCAGGATCATATCTGTCAGGCGATTGAGGCGGAATTTGAACAGCATAAGAGCACCGGAGATATGAAAGTATTGCAGGAAAGAGGGCTGCGTCAGCTTACGTCAGAAGAAACAGACTGGTACCAGAAGTTTATTGCCGCTGTTAAGACAGGGGCAAAGCAGGAGATTACGAACCTGACAGCGGCCATGCCGGTGACAATTATTGACCGGGTGATCACAGACATGAAGAAGAACCATCCGATTTTGGATGAGATCACGATCACGGATGCGGCGGGAGCGCAGAAACTGGTTATGAATGCCACGCAGATGTCGTCAAAGCTGGGATCGTGGGGAGACATTGCATCCGGAATTACCAAGGAACTGGCCGGGGCGATCAAGGTAATTGACGTGACTGTGGCAAAATATACGGCGTATTTTATTGTGCCGAAAGACTTTGTGAAATTCAATTTCACGTTTGCGCCCATGTGGGTGGATCAGTATATCCGGATCGTATTGTCGGAATCTGTTGCTTTCGGGCTGGAAAAGACAATTATCGCAGGAGACGGGAATAAACAGTTTATTGGAATGATCATGGATACCAGCACGACGAACGACGGGAAATATTCTGCCAAGACACCGGTAAAAATTACAAATTTTGACGAAGACTATGCAAACGTAGTGGCAACAATGGCCAAAGACGAAAATGGGGACGACAGGGCGGTACCGGAAGTCCTTATGGTTGTTAATCCGCAGGATAACATTAAGAAAATCCGAAGGATACAGAACACCCTGATCTATGGGACAGGATCTGTGGATATGATAAACCATACATATCCGACAAGGACAGTAACTTCTTCCATGATGCAGGAAGGAAAAGCTGTGGTGGGAATCGCAAAGAACTATTTTGCGGCGATCAACGGGGGAAAATCAGGGATTATTGAGTATGATGACTCTGCTCAGTTTCTGGAGGACAACCGGGTGTATACAACCAGAATCTATGGGGCGGGACGACCGACTGACAATAAAAGTTTTGTATATCTGGATATTTCAGAAGTGGAGCCGCCGGCGCTTCCTGTGCTTATCAAAGGCGGAACAGTGACAACGAAAGCAACAGCAGAAACAAAAGCATAGGAAAACTAGGAGAGGAAAAATGATGGAACCTGTAACAGAAGAGATCTATCAGATGCTTATTGATAACATGCATATCACCTATGTGCCGGATGAATCTACAGAACGGCGCATAAAGAATGAAGCTTCATCGGGAATTGCGTACATAAGAAAATACTGTGATCCTGAGGCAGACTTCGGCCCGGGAAGCAGGTTCGGACAAATGTTGTGTGATTATGTGCTTCGCGCGGAAGCCGGGGCGCGGGAAACATTTGCAGTGGATTTTGCAGGAGAAATCACAGCCGCGCATTTAGAACATGAAGTGGAGCAATATGCGGGAGTGACAGGATATGCTGAAACATAAAGGGAAATACCAGACTTACACGGACGGGTGGGGGACGGTATGGAAGGTAAAGGACCGCAGGCTTGTGGGAATCAGGCAGGCGGTCCTGCACTTTCAGGAACAGACAGTAGGGGAGCGCAGGTACTGGGACGCCTATGTGGCAGGAACACAGGTTACAAAGGCCGTCAGGGTGCCGTATGAGGCGTCTGTGGAACAGGGGGATATCTTCATGATCGGTGGAAATCAATATGAGGTGGTGCAGAAAGATCTGAAGGACGACCGCCTTCCCGCGTCGTGGCTTTTGTCCCTGGCGTCTGTTGTAATCGAATACAGGGAAGGAGAAAAAGGTGGCGGACAGAGTGAGAGTAGGTCCTGAAGGACTTGCGGGCGCAGTAGTAGAAGCGCTGAATGAGGCCAGGGATCTGACGGAGGAAGCGCTCAAACGGGCGATAGATAAAACGGCCAGCCAGACGGTAGCAGACACAAAACAGGCGGCGCCTGTAAAAACGGGCGCATATAAAAGAGGATGGAGATCTAAAGTGACAGAGAGATTGTCCGGAAGGGGTGCATATGGGAAAACTGTGCATAACAGGACACGCTATCGGCTGGCACATCTTCTGCAGCATGGACATGGCGGGCCGCGGCCGGCAAGGGCATATCCGCATATTCCTTCGGATGTGGAAACCGAAGCGCTTCTGACTCAGAATATAGAAAGGGAGATGAGAAAAGGGTGACCAGTCATGAAGTAAAGGATATGTGCAGAAAGATGGGACTGTACTTCGACGAAGATCATCCGGATCACATATCAGAGGAAAAGATCAGAGAGTTGTACACGCCGTTTTTAGAATATTTTCTGGTGGAGCGGCCAATAAATGCAGATGGAAAAAGATACATTGATATCAAAGAGCTGACAATTCGGGTTTATTCAGATGTGGAGACTGCTGCAGAGGAGCAGAAGATTCAGGAGGTACTGGA
>DNJM01000192.1 GCA_003489085.1 Lachnospiraceae bacterium | reverse complement strand
AGAGAACCGTCTGAATGAGATCAATCATATCAAGAGCCGTTACGGAGATACTGTCGAAAAGGTGCTGCAGGATCTAGAAGAAAAGAAGAAACGGCTGGAGGTGCTGGAGAATTACGACAGCTATCTGGCAGAGCTGAAGCGGGACTATATGGCAGCAGAAAAAAAGCTTCATGCCCGTGCCGATGAGCTTGGCAGACGCAGAAGAGAGGCGGCCGCACGTCTGACAGAGGAGATTCAAAATGGACTTCTGGATCTGAATTTCCTGGATGTCCGGTTCGAGATGGCGTTCGGTACTTTGCCGGAATATACACCAGGCGGGATAGATGATCCGGAATTTATGATCTCCCTGAATCCGGGAGAACCTTTGATGAGACTGACAGAGGTGGCATCCGGAGGTGAACTTTCCAGAATCATGCTGGCGATCAAAACCGTACTGGCAGAAAAAGATGCGGTCGAAACTATGATTTTTGATGAAATTGATGTGGGAATCAGCGGACGGACCGCACAAAAAGTATCTGAAAAAATGGCAATTCTCGGCAAAAAGAGGCAGGTGATCTGCATAACCCATCTGGCACAGATTGCAGCGATGGCGGATGCGCATTATCTGATTGAGAAGCAGGTAAAGGACGGAAGTACAATGACCGGAATCCGGTTACTGGATCAGGATGAGTCTGTAAGAGAGCTGGCCAGAATTCTGGGTGGTGCTGAAATTACGGAGACAGTTCTGAAAAGTGCTTCTGAGATGAAAGAGCTGGCAAAGCGGACAAAATAGATCAGGTATCTTATGATTTGGATGGAAAGCAGAGACAAGGACGGAGTCTGTCTCTGCTTTTTTAGCATTAAAAAGTGATTTTGGAAACGATGTACCAGATTGAAACCGGAAGAATTCCACATACTAAAACAGATATCGGAAAAAGAAAGGTATGTGGACAGATGAAGAGAAAAAGAAGTTATTTTAAGGCATTTACGGCTGGTGTGCTGGCATTTGCCGTGGCCGCGGCCGGAGGATATGTGATAGAGGAAAAAGAGGCAAGAATCCGGCAGGAAGTCAGTGCCAGTGCTGTTTCAGATGACGTGGTAATCCCTGGCGGCATGCCGGTTGGGATCTATCTGGAAACGGAAGGCGTTCTGGTTCTGGGAACAGATACCGTGACAGGAATAGACGGAGGAAGCTATGCACCGGCAGAGCATATCGTACAGGCCGGGGATTATATTGTAGGACTGGATCAGCAGACGATTCAGAATAAGAAGGAGCTGATTCGCGCTGTCGCAGAGCTAAACGGCGAAGAAACCATATTGCATTTAAAGAGACAGGGGGAGGCAATTGATGTGAAACTGCGGCCGGTACATTGCGAAGGAGATACCTGCAGGCTGGGTATCTGGGTGCGGGATAATACACAGGGTCTGGGAACGGTGACCTTTCTGACGGGAGACGGAAAGTTCGGAGCACTGGGCCATGGAATCCATGATACGGATACCAATGAACTGGTAAATATTTCTGAGGGCACTGTTTACGAGACCAGTATCCGCAGCATCCGCAAAGGAAAGGATGGTGAGCCCGGAGGCATAGAAGGTGTGATCGTATATAGTGGATACAACATTTTAGGCAGCATAGACACGAATAATGACTCCGGAATCTATGGGAGCATAGACCGGATTGATTCTTTATTTACTGATCTGACGCCGATGCAGACGGCCGTAAAAGAAGAAATACACACCGGAGCAGCTACGATTCGTTGCATGGTGGACAATTCTGTACGAGATTACGACATAGAAATTACGGAAATCGACATGCATACAAAAGAGGTCAATAAAGGAATTGTTTTGACAGTAACCGACCCGGAACTTCTTGAGATAACCGGAGGTATTGTGCAGGGTATGAGCGGCAGCCCCATCATACAGGATGGAAAGCTTGTCGGCGCCGTGACCCATGTCTTCGTCAGAGACTCTAAAAAAGGGTATGGTATCTTCATAGAAAATATGTTGCAAAATGTCTGATTTCAAGAATGATGTCGAATTTCTATGACAAATTTCCCTTGAACTGTAAAAGGGTGGAAGATATAATAACTTACGCACAGCATCGAACAAGGAATGGAGGTACAAAAATGGGGCAGGTAAATGTGGCTATTGCTGATGACAATGAGAGAATTTTAGAACTTTTGGACGTTATTGTCAGTGGGGATAAAGATCTGAAAGTAGTAGGTAAGGCGAATAATGGGGAAGATATGTACCAGATTATCAAAAGAATGCAGCCGGATGTGGTTCTTTTGGACTTGATTATGCCGAAAATGGATGGGTTGAGTGTGATGGATATGGTGAATCATGACGAAACCATCAAGAAACATCCGGAGTTTATTATCGTAACAGCTGTCGGACAGGAGAAAATTACAGAAGATGCATTCCGCAGGGGAGCCAGCTATTACATCATGAAACCGTTTAAAAATGACGTAATAATTGACCGGATTAAGAGTGTCCGGCAGCAGATACGAAAAGACGGTATTTCCGGATGTATGGAAGGTGCGGATAACGGAACCAGACAGGAAAATCTGGAGACCCGTGTGACCAATATGATACATGAAATTGGAATTCCGGCGCATATCAAGGGATATCATTATCTGCGCGATTCCATTATGATGGCTATAGAGGATATGGATGTACTGAACGCCATCACGAAGGTGCTGTATCCGACAGTAGCGAAAAAGCACCAGACGACTTCCAGCCGGGTAGAGAGAGCGATTCGCCACGCAATTGAAGTAGCATGGAGCAGAGGAAAGCTGGATACATTGGACACGCTCTTTGGCTATACGGTCAGCAATGGAAAAGGAAAGCCTACGAATTCGGAGTTCATAGCCCTGATTGCAGATACCATTCGATTGGAATATAAGCACGGAAAATAAATAAAATCTTACTCCTTTTCATTAAGTAAAAAATAAGATATAATAGATATATCGAATTTATGTGGAGGAGTGTTTATGAAGAAAATATTATTTGCGGCTTCAGAGTGTGTACCGTTTATCAAGACAGGCGGCCTTGCCGATGTTGTAGGATCTCTGCCGAAGTATTTTGATAAAGAAAAATATGATGTGAGAGTGATGCTTCCGAAATACATGTGTATGAAGGAAGAGTGGAAGGAAAAACTGCAGTATAAGATCCATTTTTACATGGATTTTAACTGGCAGAATCAGTATGTCGGTATTCTGGAGCTGGAATATGAGGGAGTTACATTTTATTTCATTGATAATGAATACTACTTTAACGGGTTTAAGCCATACGGAGAAACACGTTGGGATATGGAGAAGTTTGCATTCTTTTCCAAAGCCGTTTTAAGT
>DNJM01000168.1:1659-3444 GCA_003489085.1 Lachnospiraceae bacterium | reverse complement strand
GAAAAAGCATCCGGCGGACATTTTTGAGTGTAAGGCAAAGGGAGCCTTCCGAAAAGAGAAGAAGAAGCCGCTGGTGGGAGACAATGTAGTGATTGATGTCCTGGATGAGGCAGAAAAGACGGGGAATATCAGAGAGATTCTGCCCCGGAAGAATGAGCTGATCCGTCCGGCAGTGGCCAATATCGATCAGGCCATGGTGGTATTTGCAGCAGCAAAGCCGAAGCCGCATCTGAATCTTCTGGACCGGTTTCTGATTATGATGGAGCAGAAGGAAATTCCTGTTCTTATAGTATTTAATAAAAAGGATCTGACAGAGCAGGAAGAGCTGATCCGTCTTCAGCAGATCTATGCAGGAAGCGGTTACCCTGTTCTCTTTACAAGTGTTTGTACCGGGGAGAATCTGGATGCTGTGCGGACGTGTCTGCAGGGAAAGACTACGACGATTGCAGGACCGTCCGGTGTGGGAAAATCCTCTCTGATCAATGCGCTGCAGCAGGAGATTCGGATGGAAACCGGAGACATCAGCAGTAAGATCGAACGGGGAAAGCATACGACAAGGCACAGCGAGCTGATTGCGGTGGATGAAAGTTCCTATATTTTCGATACACCGGGATTCAGCTCACTCTATACAGAAGGAACGGAAAAGGAAGCATTGAAACAGTATTATCCGGAGTTCCGACAGTATGAAGGGCAATGCCGTTTTCTTGGATGCGATCATGTCCATGAGCCAGGATGTGCCGTGAAGGAGGCACTGGCCCGGGGAGAAATCCATCCGAAACGATATGAAAGCTATATAGAGTTATATCAGGAAATCAAGGAGAGAAAGAGGTATTAACGATGGAATACGTATTGGCGCCGTCTATTTTAGCGGCTGACTTTAAGAAGCTGGGAGCGCAGATGCAGGAAACGGAAGCAAACGGTGCACGATATCTGCATTTTGATGTAATGGATGGGGAATTTGTACCCAATATTTCCTTTGGAATGCCGGTACTGAAGTCGATTCGGAGTGCAACAAATCAGATATTTGACGTGCATCTGATGATTATGGAGCCGGTTCGCTATGTGGAAGAATTTGCAAAAGCAGGAGCCGATATCATCACTGTGCATTATGAAGCCTGCCAGGACGTCGGGGCAACGCTGGAAAAGATCCGCTCTCTTGGAGTGAAAGCGGGGCTGTCTGTTAAGCCGGGGACACCGGTGGAGGCAGTAAAAGAGTTCCTGCCGCTGCTGGATATGGTGTTGATCATGAGCGTGGAACCGGGCTTCGGCGGACAGAAATTTATGCCGGCAGCTCTGGAACGGCTGCGTGAGATACGCGGTATGATCGCGGCACAGGAGCGCCCGATTGATCTGCAGGTAGATGGCGGCGTGGATGCCGGAAATGTCAGAGACGTGCTGGATGCCGGAGCAAATGTGATCGTAGCGGGCTCCGCCGTATTTAGAGGCAGTCCGGCAGAGAATACAAGAGCTTTTATGGAGATCTTTCAGGAAAGGTTGCAGTAGAGAATGGAAGAACAGGTACAGGGGAAAAAAAGACGTGCTGTGATTCTAAGCGGCGGTACGGTAGCAGATCAGGAAGCACTGCGGATTCTGAACGAGCCATATGCTGTTCTGGTGGGAGTAGACAGAGGGCTGGAATGGCTGTATGAAAAAGGAATATGTCCCACCCATATCGTAGGGGATTTTGACAGCATTTCAGAAGAGATCCTGCTGCATTTCAGAAAATGTATGGATATTCCCATTCGGGAATTCAATCCGGTAAAGGATGCCTCTGACACGGAGATT
>DNJM01000168.1:963-1383 GCA_003489085.1 Lachnospiraceae bacterium | reverse complement strand
GATGCCTCTGACACGGAGATTGCACTCCGGCTCTGTCTGGAGCTGGCGTGTGAAGAGGTGATTCTTCTGGGCGCGACGGGCACGCGGCTGGATCATATCTGGGCAAATGTCCAGACGCTGAGCATTGCAAAGAAGGCGGGCATTCCGGCATGGATTGTCGATGCACATAACCGGATCCGACTGATAGACGGAGAAACACACCTTACAAAGCAGGAAGCCTTTGGACTGTATTTTTCTCTTTTTTCCTTAAGCGGACCGATTCCGGGGCTTACGATTACCGGGGCGAAATATCCGCTTCAGAATCACACGCTGTATCCATATGACAGCCTGTGTGTCAGCAACCAGATTGCAGAGGAAGAGACTGTGATTTCTTTCCCTGAGGGATTGATGGTACTGATGGAAACCAGAGACTAAAATCTG
>DNJM01000168.1:472-651 GCA_003489085.1 Lachnospiraceae bacterium | reverse complement strand
GCATTTTGGTGCTGTACTTGGCAAGGCAGGTAAAATGTGTTAGACTATACACCGGTGCTAAGAGATGGAAAAACAGAAATGTATGATAAAAGTAAGAGAGGTAAGAATAGATGAAATTAGGTATCGTAGGTTTACCGAATGTCGGTAAAAGTACACTTTTTAATTCCCTGACAAAGGCA
>DNJM01000168.1:0-169 GCA_003489085.1 Lachnospiraceae bacterium | reverse complement strand
TAATTCCCTGACAAAGGCAGGAGCAGAGTCTGCAAACTATCCGTTCTGCACAATTGATCCGAATATCGGTGTGGTAACCGTACCGGATGAAAGACTGGATGTACTGGGAGAAATGTATCATACGAAGAAGATTATACCGGCTGCCATTGAATTCGTGGATATCGCCGGC
>DNJM01000224.1 GCA_003489085.1 Lachnospiraceae bacterium | reverse complement strand
GATGCACTTGCCATGGCAGATCTGCTTTGGGAAGAAATTAAGGAACATCCGGAGGCGGTTTCTTTTGCAGGAAATTACAGAGAGTATCTGCGTAACAAAAAAGAAGGAAAGCTTTCGGCTTTTCTGACGGTTGAGGAAGGGGCCATTCTGGAAAGCCAGCTGGAACGTCTGGAGATTCTGTACCAAAAGGGAATACGACTGATTACACTGACCTGGAATTTTGAAAATTGTATTGGTTTTCCGAATGCCGGATGGAAATATCAGGACAGAGGACTGAAGGCATTTGGCATAGAGACGCTGGAACGGATGGATGAGCTTGGGATCATAGCAGATGTATCTCATTTATCTGATGGAGGATTTGAGGATGTATATCGTTACGGGAAGCGTCCGTTTATAGCCACACACTCAAATGCACGCAGTATTTGCGGGCATGAGAGAAATCTGACGGATGAAATGATTCGGAAACTGGCCCAGAAGGGCGGTGTGACCGGTTTAAATCTGTCAGGTGCTTTTCTGCAGGAGAATGGGAAAAGTACGTTGGAGGCTATGCTCATTCAGATGCGTCACATTATGAATGTCGGTGGAAAAGAAGTACTTTGTCTGGGAACTGATTTTGATGGTGTGAGCGATTTGGGTGATATCCAGGAATGCGGACAGATGCCGTATCTGGCTGCAGCTATGGAATCTGCAGGCTTTACAGAAAATGAGATAGATGGTATCTGTTATAAAAATGCAGAAAAGTTTATGAAAAACTACTGGGGTGAGTAGTCTAAAATGAGGAAAGGATTCAGAAGAAAATGATGAAGGATAAAAAAGTAAAAAGCAAAAAATAATTTTCTTTGCCGCCGGCATTGATTCTGTTATTTATTGTATTGGCATTTATGGTAGTATTAAGCTGGTTTGTTCCGGTATCCACAGTAACCTTCAGTGACACCGGAGGAAGAAATATTCATCCGGGCATGGCCAGAAACAGAATGAAAAATGCTGTGCTTCTGGCGCAGAAATTCATTGCCTGTCTGCCGGAGAATGAAACGCCGTCCAGTACAGAGAATTATGAAGGATATTATAATATTACCGATATTCTGGGAAGCATTGATCAATGTGTGATGACCTGTCATATCCGAATCTTTTTTCCGGAGGGCATAACGGTTTCAGTGTCTATGAATACATTTCTGTACAGTCTATGAAAAAGGCGGTAGAAGTGATCATTAATATTATTGAATTAGTGGCGGATAATTATGCCAGATAAAGGGAGAGGTAATGCTTCAGTTCCATGAGGCATTCCTCTTTCATTTTATTAAAATCATCCGACTCATCCATAAGCCAGTGAACCAGACAGCCATGTATAAATATGATGATTTTAGAAACTGTGTCAGTTGGTGTATAGGGAGGTAAAAGCTTCCTATCCGCAGAAGCCTTTTCCAGAAAGTGTACAAGCAGTTGGAAAAATGTACTGCTTTCACAGAGAAGAGGATCACTGTTGGCGGAAAGGTTGATACGGTAAATTTCCTGAATTAAATTCTTATCAAAAGAATTATGCAGTTGCTCCAGAAAGTAGGAGGTCGTCTGTAAAATCTGTTCTATGGGAGAAAGAGAGCTTAATTTTGCGGCTTCCTCTGGCAGATTCAGCAGTAGCTTATGGTAGATATCCAGAAGGATGTCGTCCTTGGAAAGAAAATAAAGATAAAATGTTCCGACAGAAATTTCGGCATTCTGGCAGATTTCACGTATGGTGATTTTATTATAGCCTTTCTTCTTGATTAAAAGCGCAGTGATATCAAATATCTTCTTTTTTGTCAGAACGGCTTGATCTTTTCGGGAAGTGTAGGATTTATCTTTCATACGGCAGCTCCTTTTGCTGTTAATAGATACTATTTTATCATAGTTAAAACAGGATGCAAGGAAAATTGAAAGAAAATGAATAGCATATCCGCTTTCCTTGTGGTAAAATAACCTATACAGTGTCACGGCAGCGACGGAAAATAAAGAGTGAGGTGTACGAAGAGTGTATTATAAAAAATATGGAAATACTGATATGATGGTATCTGCAGTCGGACTGGGAACCATGCGGTATGATGAGGAAGATATTAAGGCGGGAAGACTGGAAAAATGTGCGGAAATACCGCTGTATGCATTGGAAAAGGGGATTAACTACTGGGATACGGCTCCATTATACTGTGATGACAAGAGTGAGATTGTAACCGGGATCGCTTTATCCCAGGTACAAAGAAGCGATGTTTACGTGACCTCCAAGGTGAATCTTGGAACTTTGAAGCAGGATACTTCCCGCGATGCTTTCCGCAGACGCCTGGAGACCTCTCTGGCCAGGCTGAAAACGGATTACATTGATTTCTATCACATGTGGTGTATGCTGAATCTGGATTCCTGGCAGCGGCATATGGATACCATTTATAGATTCTTCGAAGAAGCGAAAGCGGAAGGACTGATCCGTAATATTGTATTTTCTTCCCATATGCAGGGAAATGATATTGAAAAGGTTGTTGAGACAGGAAAATTCAAAGGTATGCTGATTGGCTACAATGCACTGAATTATCGTTTCCGTCAAAGCGGCATCAAGGCAGCTCATGAAAAGGGAATGGGCGTTGTGGTAATGAATCCGCTGGGCGGCGGAATGATCCCGCAGAATCCGGAAGCATTTTCCTATCTGACAGAGGGAACCGATCTGACGGTGCCGCAGGCAGCGCTTCGTTTTGTTGCTTCTCATAAGGAAATTACAGTAGCACTGGCTGGCTGTACGACCAAGCAGCACGTGGATGATGCAGTGAAGGCAGTAGAAAATCTGGAAGAAAAAACGGCAGAGGAAGTGGCAGCACAGTATGAAGGAAAGGGTGTTTCTCTGAATAACCTCTGTACAGGCTGTGCGTATTGTAAGGGATGTCCGAAGGGAATCGAGATTCCGAAGTTTATGGATTCTTATAATCAGTATATTCTGACCGGAAGGAAAGAGGCGATTACGGACCGGTTAAGCGGACACTGGAGTGTAAAGAAGGAGATGGCGGCGGAATGCATCGGCTGCGGCAATTGTGAGAGACAATGCACACAGCATCTGCCGATTATTGAAAGATTGAAAGAAATCGGAACGATGTAAAGCAGGAGCGACAGCATGAGCGAAAAAATAGTATTGATAGATGGGCACAGTATTCTGAACCGTGCCTTTTATGGAATTCCGGATCTGACGAATGCAGAAGGACTGCATACCAATGCGGTCTATGGTTTTTTGAATATCATGTTCAAGGTTCTGGAGGAAGAGAAGCCGGAATATCTGACCGTGGCATTCGATGTCCATGCACCGACCTTCCGGCATGAGATGTTTGAAGAATATAAAGGTACCAGAAAGCCAATGGCCGAGGAGCTCAGGCAGCAGGTTCCGGTTATTAAGGAGGTACTGCATGCAATGGGAGTCCGTACCGTAGAAAAAGCGGGGCTGGAGGCAGATGATATTCTGGGAACCATTTCCGCACGCTGTGAAAGGGAAGGACTGGATGTTGTCATCATTTCCGGAGACCGGGACATTCTGCAGGTGGCAACAGATCATGTAAAGATACGGATTCCGAAGACAAAGCAGGGACGCACAGAGGTGGAAGATTATCTGGCGGCAGATGTGAAGGAAAGGTATCAGGTAACTCCACGTGAATTTATCGATGTAAAGGCATTGATGGGGGATGCATCGGATAATATTCCTGGTGTGCCGAGTATTGGAGAGAAGACGGCGACAAAGCTGATTGTGGAATATGGTTCGATTGAAAATGCATATGCGCATGTAGACGAGATTAAGCCGCCGCGTGCAGCCAAGGCATTAAAGGAGCATTATGACATGGCACAGCTGAGCAAGGTGCTGGCTACGATCAATATAGATGCAGATCTGGATTATGCTTATCCGGAGGCAAGGCTGGGGAATCTGTATACGGAAGAGGCTTATACATGGTTCCAGAAGCTGCAGTTTAAAAATCTGCTTGGCCGGTTTGAAGTCAGTGCACCGGCAAATACAGTGGAAGAATACTTCCGGACGGTGAAAGGAAGGGCAGCAGCGGAAGAGATTTTCCGAAAGGCATCGGGACAGAAGACGATTGGTATTTCGATCGAAAAGGACGCTTCCGGACTGCTTCCGCTGTTTGCCGCACAGGCAGAGGTATCGGCGGTCGGGATCGCTTTTAGCGGAAAGGAGATTTTCCGGATCGCAGTGGGAGCAGACTGTCCGGCGGAATATCTTCTGGAACAGGTACAGAAGCTGTCAGGTGAGACGGAGACCTGCGCTATGTTCGAAATCAAGGAAAAGATGAAGGAGCTGCCTGCACTGGATCAGAGTCGTGCATTCGATATTAAGATTGCGGCATATCTGCTGAATCCGCTGAAGAATCATTATACACCGGATGAGATTGCACAGGAGACGATAGGGCTTCTGATGGATGAAAAGGCGGAAACAGGAATTCGAACCTGTTATGAAGCCTATATTTCCTATGCCTGTGCAGAACCGCTTTTTGAGAAGCTTACACAGGCAAAAATGGACAGACTGTTCTGTGAGATTGAGATGCCGCTGGTATTTGCTCTGGCCGATATGGAACGAGTCGGTGTCAAGGTAGAGGGAGAGGCACTTCAGATCTATGGAGACCAGCTGTCAGGAAGAATTGCGGAGCTGGAAAAATCCATCTGCGAACAGGCAGGTGAGAGCTTTAATATCAATTCTCCGAAGCAGCTGGGCGTGATCCTGTTCGAGAAGCTTATGCTTCCGCACGGAAAGAAGACGAAGAGCGGGTATTCTACTGCGGCAGATATTCTGGAGAAGCTGGCGCCGGATTATCCGATCGTTTCAGAAATTCTGGAATACCGGCAGATGACCAAGCTAAAATCCACCTATGCGGATGGCCTGGCTGCATTTATCGGTCCGGATGGACGGATCCACGGTAAATTCCATCAGACAGTGACGGCAACCGGCCGAATCAGCAGTACGGATCCGAATCTGCAGAATATTCCGGTACGGATGGAGCTTGGCAGACTGATCCGGAAGGTATTTATACCGGAGAAGGATTATGTCTTCGTGGATGCGGATTATTCTCAGATT
>DNJM01000099.1 GCA_003489085.1 Lachnospiraceae bacterium | reverse complement strand
TACTTCAAAGAGTTTCCAGCCTGTCGATTCCCCTATATTTACAAATACTCTTGAAAAAACGAACTGCCAGATATATCCAAGTACGATACCACCGATCAGGTTCGGCGTGAAGAATCCGGCACGGAAGAAATTCTCTCCCTTGATTCCTCTGGTCAGCAGATACGCAAGCACAAATGCAAACACATTTACCAGGACAACAACCACGATGACATACTTAAATGTCAGAAGCAGCGAGGTCCAGAACTGACCATCCTTTACAACTCCCAGAAAGTTCTTCAGTCCGACAAAATTCTTTACCTTTGCTACACCATTCCAGTCCGTAAAGGTCAGATATACGCCGTATATGAACGGTATAATGACAACTGCAAAAAAGCAAAACATACCCGGTAATGCAAACATGCAGAAATCTTTTCCATTATTTTTTGATCTCATAGTAACCCCTCTTTCCTATTCCTGTTCTGCCCAGTACTTCTCGATGGATTCTGTTAATTCCTCTCTGTCGCTTCTGTCCGCAAGATATTTCTGCATTGCTGCACCAAGTACGGACCAGTGGTCATTCGGTACGATCGCAGATGCATTGAATGCTTCTCCGCTCTGTACCCGCTCATAGATATCCCGGCTCAGCGGATCGCCCGGTTCATATGGATTGTTTGCAAACGGCGGAATTACATTACAGGTTTTCACAAGCATCTGCTGGCCGATTTCGGAATATACGATCCAGTTCAGAAATTCCTTTGCCGCTGCCTGCTCCTTTTCCGATGCGATCTGTCCATCCAGCATCACCTGCTTGGACGGTGATCCCTGGATCTTCTGATTCACAAAATCATCCGGATCATTGTTCATAAAATATGGAAGGAATCCATATTCATCCTCATTGTCCGCCCCCGCTTCAGACAGGTTCGGCCATGCCCAGTTCCCATTGAACCAGAACGCTGTCTTTCCATCTACCAGGTCGATCGCCATCTCATCATAATCTGCTCCCAGCGGATCACCCTTAGCCACATTATATTTCTTCAGCACATCGAACATATCCAGGAATTCGGACAGTCTGTCATAGGACTCCAGATCTTTCTTTCCCGTCTTGATATCCTCGATCACCTCCTGCGCACCTCCCGAGGTACCGTCATAGGTTTCATAAATATACTGTAAATGGTGTGCACCCAGGGACCAGTCCTCTTTCGCCAGGGAAACCGGCTTCTTGATCCCTGCCGCTGCCAGTTCATCCAAAAGCTCCGTAAATTCATCCAGCGTGGTAATTTCTTCCGGATGGAATTCCCTTCCCAACGCCTCTTCAATGACTGCTTTATTGTAGATCAATCCGCGGCCTTCAATACATAATGGGAAGCTGTATACCCTTCCATTCACCTCTGTCAGATATCCCTCCGCTTCTTTTGTCCATTCTTCATCAGACAGATCTGCGGCTTTCTCTTCCGCCAGTGCAATAACGTCCGTTGTATCCAGAATCGAAAGTGTCGGTGGATTCCCTGAGTTGTACATACTGACTACCTTCGTATACGGTGAATCTCCGTCTGTTACCGGCATCACTTCTACATGTACACCTGATTTTTTCTCAAATTCGGCTCCCATCTTTTCCAGCGCTACCTGAATCTCTGCCTTGGAATTCAGCAGTGTAATACTGGTGCCGTTCAAAGAAGAATCATATGCAAAGGTATCCACTGATGTATCGATCGGTTCTTCTTTTACGACTTCATTTGGATCATCCGGATCACTCGCAAATCCGAATCTGCATCCGGTCAGCATGGTTGTCATCATAACTGCCGTAAGCCCTGATGCAATGATCCTGGTCATAGCTTTTTTCCTCATGACTCATTCCTCCTGCGATTTATGCTGTATCGTTTCTCATTCTGTAACCGGTAAAGTAACCGGTTACTTTGTAATTTCATCATACCACCGGAAATACTATCCGTCAATTCTAAACTGAAACTTTGTGAATAGTGAATGATTTCCATAAATAGCAATTGTACACATTTTACAAAACCGGTTACGTAACCAGTAACTTAACCGATTCTTTCTTGCCCACATTTTTGATTGATGCTATACTATACAAGTAAATGGATGTACAGAAGGGACTGCACTATGGGAAAGAAAAAAAACGTAACATTTGATGATATTGCTAAATATACTCATTTTTCCAAAACAACGATTTCCAGATATTTTAATCATCCGGATTCGCTCACACTGGAAAATCAGGAAATTATTTCCAAAGCTCTTACGGAGCTGAATTATCAGGAAAATAAGGTGGCAAAAATTCTTGCCAATGGGAAAACGGAATTCATCGGCGTGATCATTCCAACCTTCTATCATCATTATTATGCGGAGATACTAAATCAAATCCTCTCCACCTATGAGGATTTCGGCTATAAATTTCTCGTGTTTGTCGGAAATGAACAGGAGGATACGGAACGCCGTTATATCAAAGAGCTATTGGCTTACCATATCGAAGGAATGCTCATTCTGAGCCATACCATCCCTTCCAGGGAGCTGGCACAGCTGCAGGTTCCGATCGTAACGATTGAACGGGAGGATCAATATGTATGCAGTGTCAACACGGATAACTATATGGGGGCCATACAGGCATGCAGTCTGCTTGCCAGACACCAGTGCGATATTCTTTTACATATCAACTCACCTACGGACCCATCTGTTCCGGCTTATGGACGGGCACAGGGGTTTCTCGACTTCTGTAAAGAGCATCAGCTGGAGCACCGGATGTATATTCAGGAGCTTGGTTTTACACATGAAACCGTAAAATCACATCTGGCAGAAATTCTGGAGGATATCGAACGGACTTACTCCGGCAGGAAAAAGGGCATTTTTGTCTCCAACGATACACATGCCAATGTCCTTTTGAATCTTCTCATTCGGAAATACGGAACACTGCCGGACGACTATTATCTGGTTGGTTTCGATAATTCTCCCGCCTCCCAGGAGGCCGTGCTCCCGATCAGTACCATCGGGCAGCAGATGGATAAGCTTGCCTATGAGGCTGTCAGCCTGCTGGTAGATCAGATGAACGAAAGGAAAAAGAGGAAACCAGTACCACTTGCGGAACCAATTCATAAAGTCATTACACCTATATTGTTTCGTAGAGAGACAACAGAAAAATAAAGGAGGATATTATGCCAGAATTTCATTTACCAGAACACTTTGAAACCTATCCGGAAGCGCGTAAAAAGGCATTTCTGACTCTGAAGGAGCTGAAAGAGCAGGGACACAGAATCGTCGGCGTATTCTGTACCTATACACCTTGGGAGCTTATCGAAGCAGCGGATGCCACTGCCGTCATCCTCTGCGGTGTCGGGGACGATGCGATTCCTGCTGCCGAAACCAGGCTTCCGCAGAATCTCTGTCCGTTAATCAAGGCGAGCTACGGCCTTGCACTGACTGACCGCTGTCCGTTCTTCTATTTTTCGGACATGGTACTGGCAGAGACTACCTGTGACGGCAAGAAAAAGATGTATGAACTGATGTCCGAGCTCAAGCACTGCCATATTATGCAGCTGCCGCCCGGAAAGACGGGTGTCAAAGCGCTGGAATTCTGGAAGGCTGAGGTAGTCAGTGTGAAGGAGGATCTCGAACAGTTCTACGGTATCACGATTACGGACGAGCGGATCCGCCAGGCGATCCATCTGCGGAACCGGGAGCGGAAGGCCGTTCTGGATTTCTTCGAAGTAGCCCGGCTGAAGCCGTCTCCGGTCAGCGGCTATGAAATCAATACCGTTATCGCCGCCACGGATTTCTATCCGAATCTGGAGGAAAAGATCAGCTATCTGACCAGACGCACCCAGGAGCTGAAGGACTTATATGAGAAGGAATATAAAGGGAAACCATCCCGGCCGCGTATTCTGATTACCGGCTGCCCGACCAACGGCGTCATGGATAAGATCATCCGCCGGATCGAAGAGCTGGGAGCGGACGTCGTCGGCTTTGAAAACTGCTGCGGGCCGCGGGAAAAGAAGGATCCGATCGATGAGACAAAGGATCCGATTACAGCCATCGCTGAAAAGTATCTCCGGGTCAACTGTTCTGTTATGAGCCCGAACCCGGGACGCCTGGAAGCACTGGATGTGCAGATCGATGAATATCAGGCAGACGGCGTAGTTGAAGTGATCCTCCACGCCTGCCACACCTTTGGAATCGAATCCTACAATGTCAAGAAATTTGTCACGGAGGAGAAGAAGATTCCTTATCTGATGATCAATACCGATTACTCCTCCGGTGATCAGGCACAGATCGATACCCGTCTGAGTGCTTTTATCGAAATGCTCAGCTGATATGTAATGACCTTTTATCAAGTATAAATTAGCAGAAAGCACCCACAAAATATTATATCAACTATATCAAAAAAGTATTTTCTTACTACTTGCATTTTTCCCTTCTCTCTACTATAATAAAAGCAG
>DNJM01000135.1 GCA_003489085.1 Lachnospiraceae bacterium | reverse complement strand
TTATGACAATACATAACCTGAAATTCCAGGGAGTATGGGATACGAAGACGGTGAAAGAGATGACAGGACTTCCGGATTACTATTTTGTACCGGATAAGATGGAAGCATACAAGGATGCCAACTATCTGAAGGGCGGAATCGTTTATGCGGACCGCGTGACAACTGTCAGCAGCTCCTATGCAGAAGAGATCAAGATGCCGTTTTATGGAGAACGACTGGATGGTCTGATGAATGCCAGATCCAACAGCCTGTCCGGTATTGTAAATGGAATCGACTATGAAGAATATAATCCGGCTACGGATCCGCATATTGCGCATCATTACTCGGCTGATAACTTCCGGAAGGAAAAGGTGAAGAACAAGCTTGCGTTGCAGAAGGAGCTTGGCCTGGAAGAGGACAGCAAGATTATGATGATCGGTGTGGTATCCAGACTGACCGATCAGAAGGGATTCGATCTGATTCAGTGTGTAATGGACGAAATGTGTCAGGATCATGTACAGTTTGTTATACTGGGTACCGGAGAAGAACAGTATGAGAACATGTTCCGGCATTTTGCATGGAAGTATGATAAGAAGGTTTCCGCAAATATTTTCTATTCTGATCCATTGTCACACAGGATTTACGCATCCTGTGATGCATTCCTGATGCCGTCTCTGTTTGAGCCATGCGGATTGAGTCAGCTGATGAGCCTGCGCTATGGTACCGTGCCGATTGTGCGGGAGACAGGCGGGCTGAAGGATACAGTGGAGCCATATAACGAATATGACAAAACAGGAACCGGTTTCAGCTTTACGAATTACAATGCGCATGAGATGATGGCAACCGTACGTTATGCGGAACAGGTTTATTATGATAAGAAGCGGGAATGGAATAAGATTGTAGAGCGTGCTATGCAGAAGGATTTCTCATGGGCAAGCTCCGCGAAACAGTATGAAGAACTTTACAAATCCTTGTAATCCGTAATATTGTACAGATATAAAAAGCACACTGCGGTGCCGTGAGAGATTGCGGGACCGCAGTATTGTATATAAAGGCAACAAAGGAGAAGGGCAGAAGAGATGAAGATTATAGACAAATTGCAGGATGGAAAAGTACATGTATCCATTGAGGTATTTCCGCCGAAAACGGATGCAAAGTATCAGGAGGTCATTGAAGCGGTGGATCAGATTGCGGCGATGCGCCCATTTTACATCAGTGTGACTTATGGAGCCGGAGGAGGAACGAGCCGGAATACGGTGAAGATTGCTTCTCATATCAAGAAGGATCTTGGAGTAGAGAGTCTGGCGCACCTAAGCTGTGTGTCTTCCACACGTGAAACGGTTCGTCAGGTTATTTCCGAACTGCAGCAGGAAGGAATTGAAAATATTCTGGCGCTGCGGGGAGATATTCCGACAGATCCGGAAATTCCGGTGGCGAAGGACTATCAGTATGCTTCACAGCTGATTGAAGAGATTCGGAAGCAGGGAGATTTCTGTATCGGTGCAGCATGCTATCCGGAAGGACATGTGGACAGTCGGGACAGAAAAGAGGATATCTGCTATCTGAAGGAAAAGGTAGACAGAGGTGTGGATTTTCTGACGACACAGATGTTTTTTGATAATATGGTACATTATAGCTTTCTGTATCGGATTCGTGAGAAAGGAATCACGGTTCCGGTGATTCCGGGAATCATGCCGGTGACGAATGCAAAACAGATGCGGCGGATCCTGTCGATGTCAGGGACGGCCCTGCCTGCCAGGTTTCAGGCTGTTCTCGACCGATTCGGTACGAATCCGCAGGCAATGAAGCAGGCAGGTATTGCCTATGCCACAGAGCAGATCATAGATCTGATTGCAAATGGTATCAATCATATCCATATCTATTCTATGAATAAGCCGGAAGTAGCCGGAGCGATCCTGCATCAGCTTTCCGAGATTATTGAAAATGACTGAAAGAGTGCAAAAAATGGAAGTACAGAGCAGATGGATGGCGGAAGAGCGGATTTGCAGAGAAACGATCCGGTATCTTGGTTATAGAGAGCACAGACCCGATCCGCAGATGGAGAAGCTGATTGCCTGGGGAATTCATGAGACGGAGCAGAAATCGGTTCCGGCATTTATTGTGCAGGAATTTACGATGGAGCTTGGAGAAAAGCACCGTGTCCGGATTGGTGATGAGGCTTTTATCAGTCAGAATCTGTCACGGAACCTGCAGGACTGTGAGAAGGTCCTCCTTTTGGCAGCAACACTGGGAGCGCAGGTGGATCGGCTGATTCAGAAATACAGCAGACTGGATATGGCAAAGGCGGTAATTCTGCAGGCAGCGGCGGCAGCCATACTGGAGGAATATTGTGATGAAAAGAACCGGGAGCTGCAGCAGAAGGCAGAAGAGCAGGGATGGTATTTCAGACCACGTTTCAGTCCGGGATATGGTGACTTCCCGATTGATTTTCAGAAGACCTTGCTTGCGATGCTTTCGGCGCAGAAACGGATCGGCGTAACGACTACGGAATCAGGCATGCTGGTACCGGTTAAATCTGTAACGGCAGTGATCGGTATGAGCAGGAGGGATACAAAATGCCGCCTGTCGGGCTGCGAAACCTGTGGAAAAAGGGACTGTATTTACCGAAGAAGTACATCCGTACCATTGGAGAATGCGAAAGAGGAGTAGGAAAGAGATGTTTATAGATCAACTGGGAAAGACAATATTATTTTTTGACGGGGGAATGGGAACGCTTCTGCAGGAACAGGGCCTGAAGCCGGGTGAGCTGCCTGAGGAATGGAATCTGACCCACAGGGAAGCAGTGATACAGATTCATCGCAGCTATGTGGAGGCCGGGAGTGATATTCTGCTGACGAATACGTTTGGAGCTAATGCACTGAAATTTCACAGTAAAGAGCATACACTGGAGGAAGTGATTTCCGCAGCGGTGGCTAATGCACGGGAGGGTGCCAGACTCGGCTCGCAGGGAAAGCGGGATGTATACATTGCCTTTGATATCGGGCCAACAGGGAAGCTTTTAAAGCCGCTTGGAGATCTGGAGTTTGAAAGAGCCTGTGAAGTTTTCCGGGAGGCCGCTATGCTCGGAGAACGTGCAGGGGCCGACCTGATCCATATTGAAACTATGAGTGATACCTATGAGGTGAAGGCAGCTGTACTGGCTGCCAGGGAGAGTACCTCGCTTCCGGTTATGGTGACTTTGATTTTTGACAGTCATGGAAAGCTTTTAACAGGAGGCGATATTCCTTCGGTCACGGCTCTCCTGGAAGGGCTCCGTGTAGATGCCATCGGACTGAACTGCGGCCTGGGGCCGAAGGAAATGCTGCCGCTTTTAAAAGAGCTTCGTCAGTATACCTCGCTTCCGATTGTTATCAAGCCCAATGCCGGACTTCCGGTACAACGGAACGGAGAGACATGCTACGATGTGACACCGGAGGAATTTGCCGGATGGATGGAGCAGATCGTAGACAATGGTGCCTGTGTGATCGGTGGCTGCTGTGGTACAACGCCGGAGCATATCCGGGCTATGGCAGAGCGCTGCCGCGGCAGAAAAATTCTGCGGCCGGAGAAGAAAAACCATACCATCGTATCTTCTTATGGAAAGGCGGTTATCTTCCGGGAAGCACCATTGATTATCGGAGAGCGGATCAATCCGACCGGGAAGAAAAAGCTGAAAAAGGCATTGAAGGACGGGCAGATGGATTATATTCTGGATGAGGCGGCAGAGCAGGAAGACTGCGGCGCTCATATTCTGGATATTAATGTAGGACTTCCGGGCATCGATGAGCCGTCCATGATGATGCAGGTGATACAGGAGGTGCAGGGGATTACAAACCTGCCGTTACAGATCGATACTGTAGATGAGAAAGCGATGGAAGCTGCCATGCGGATCTATAATGGAAAGCCGATGGTCAATTCTGTCAATGGAAAACAGGCATCCATGGATATGGTTTTTCCGTTAATAAAGAAATACGGTGGTGTTGTGGTAGCACTGACGCTGGATGAAAAAGGGATTCCTCAGACTGCGGAGGGACGGGCAGATATCGCCGGGTGGATAATAAAAGAAGCGGAAAAATATGGAATCGAACGGAAGGATATCATCATCGACGTGCTGACCATGGCGGTCAGTGCAGATCCGGAAGGCGCCCGTATTACGCTGGATGCTTTAAGGCTCGTTCGTGAGCGGTATCATGTGCACACCGTACTGGGTGTTTCCAACATTTCCTTTGGACTGCCGAACCGGCCACTGCTGAATGCGAACTTTTTTACGATGGCAATGCAGGCGGGTCTAAGTGCGGGAATTATCAATCCGGCATCCGAAATGATGATGCAGGCCTATCGTTCTTTTTGTGCACTGATGCATTATGATGAGGATTTCACCGCATATATTGATGGCTACGGTGAACGCAGGCTGGAGCTGACAGATCAGGAACGGATTTCCGATCTGGCGGTGAAAGGAGATTCTGAAAGCAAAAAGATCTGTGCTGCCACACAGCCTGGCGAATGGCAGGTGCAGAAAAAAGATGTGCTGCTGTTACTTCAGCATGCCATTCAAAAAGGTCTGAAGGAAGAAGCCGGGCGGCAGACGAAGGAATGTCTGCGTACGAAAGCACCAATGGACATCATCAGCGAAGGACTGGTTCCGGCGCTCGATACGGTTGGAAAGGGATTTGAGAATGGCACCGTTTTTCTGCCGCAGCTGTTGATGAGTGCAGAAGCTGCCAAGCAGGCTTTTGCGATTCTGAAGGAGATCTTACCGCAAGGAGAAGCAGACAACGGGCAAAAACCAAGGATTATTCTGGCCACAGTAAAGGGAGATATTCATGATATTGGGAAAAATATTGTGAAGGTACTGTTGGAGAATTATGGTTTTGCAGTGATTGATCTGGGAAAGGATGTCCCTCCGGAGACGATTGTGGAGACGGCGGTGCAGGAGGATGTGAAGCTGGCAGGCTTAAGTGCACTGATGACCACCACCGTACCAAGTATGGAAAAAACGATCCGGCTGTTGAACGAGAAGAAGCCGGACTGCAAGGTGATGGTAGGCGGGGCTGTCCTCAATCAGGAATATGCAGACAGTATTCATGCGGATTTCTATGGAAAGGACGCCATGCAGTCCGTTTACTATGCGAAGGAGCTGTTCGGAATATAGAAGGTGGAATAGAGAAGCACATTTTGCGCCGGCTGTTATGTTGACAACCGGCGCATTTCTATATTATAATCTATAGTCAGTGTAATCAGAAATTTTATTCACGTGAAATATATTTATGTAGGAGGGAAACCATGAAAGCATATGGTGTAAATGAACTGAGAAAGATGTTCCTTGATTTTTTTGAAAGCAAGGATCATCTTGCGATGAAGAGCTTTTCATTGGTGCCGCACAATGATAAGAGCCTGCTTCTTATCAACTCTGGAATGGCGCCGCTGAAGCCATATTTTACAGGGCAGGAGATACCGCCGAAGAGGAGGGTGACTACCTGCCAGAAGTGTATCCGTACCGGAGATATTGATAATGTAGGAAAGACAGCACGCCATGGTACATTTTTTGAAATGCTGGGTAACTTTTCTTTTGGTGATTATTTT
>DNJM01000190.1:3346-4700 GCA_003489085.1 Lachnospiraceae bacterium | reverse complement strand
GGATTTCCGGGAGAAACGGAAGAGGATTTTGAGGAAACAATGGATGTAGTAAGACAGGTGCGTTATGACAGCGCATTTACCTTCATCTATTCTCGCCGGACCGGTACACCTGCGGCAGCTATGGAAGACCAGGTGCCGGAAGCCATCGTAAAGAACAGGTTTGATCGTCTGCTTACCGAGGTGCAGAGAATATCAGCAGAGGTCTGTGCTGTACATACCGGCAGTATCCAGCCGGTTCTGGTGGAATCCGTGAATACACAGGATCCGTCCCTTTTGACCGGACGAATGAGCAACAATATTCTGGTACATTTCCCAGGAGATCCGTCTCTGATCGGAACGATTGTGGATGTGAATTTAAAAGAGTGCCGAGGATTTTATTATCTGGGAGAAATGCGTTCCAAAGCGTTATAAAATCCGTAAAAATGCCCAAACTATGAAAAAAGGACACATAGTGAGGGCATTTTTTATGGGAAAGCGAATCAGTGAGTATACATTTTTATTTGCTTTAGGTGGCTGTATCTATTATTCCGTTGAAATCCTGTTCCGGGGCTTCTCGCATTGGAGTATGTTTATCCTCGGCGGTCTGGCGCTCTGGTTCTGCACCTGGCAGGGACTGCTTGTGAGCTGGCAGGATCCTCTCTGGCGGCAGATGCTGCGAAGCATTCTGTTTGTCACTGCACTGGAATTTATTACCGGGCTGATTGTCAATAAATATTATCATCTGGCAGTCTGGGATTATACGGATCAGCCGTTTCAGCTGTTTGGGCAGATCTGCCTGCCATTTACCATTCTGTTTTCCGGACTCTGTGCGGTAGGGATTCTGCTGGGAGCCTTTCTGGTACATACGCTGTATCGGGAGAAAACACCGCATTTTCATGTGCTGTAGGAGAGTCCGTATCTCTGGAAAGAAAATAGAATTAAGACTTCCAAGTGAAAACCAAAAGTGTTATAATTATACGCGAATTTTTAGAAAAATAAGGAGTATACGTATGAAGGATATGACAGAGGGCCATCCGGCCAGACTTCTGCTGCAGTTTTTTATTCCCGTTTTTATAGGAAATCTGTTCCAACAATTGTATAGTATGGTAGATACCATTCTGGTAGGGCGCTTCCTGGGGGTGAATGCGTTAGCAGGGGTTGGGTCTACGGGTTCATTCAACTATCTGTTTATCGGCTTTGTGATCGGCTGCGCTTCCGGCTTTGCAATTATTATCGGCCAGGATTTTGGGGCGCGGGATTATGTGCAGATGCGGAAAGGAATGGTAGGTGCTTTTTTACTGGCTGCAGTGATTTCTGTTCTGATGACTGGCTTTACAGCCATATTCTGCGGCCAGATTTTGGATATCATGCAGAC